>CALMPX010000362.1 GCA_937871355.1 uncultured Bdellovibrio sp. | reverse complement strand
GTTTTATTAAAGTGGTAATTCAAAAAAAAACCCACTTTTTCAAGTGGGTTTAATGGCTTTGTGCTTATCGCCTTCGGCTTAAAAAAATGGCTCAAAAGGCAGGACTCGAACCTGCGACCAAGCGATTAACAGTCGCTTGCTCTACCAACTGAGCTACTTTTGAACGTTGGTCCAAGTTATACAAATCGAATCACTTCGTCAAGACTGGGCCATGATTTTATACGAAATTTCGAGCTTAATCTGTTAAATTTTTGTATAGAAATGACGATTTAAACGGCAAACCTGAGGCCCTAAATATCTGTAAAGCCTTGTCCCACTCAAGAAAAACAACCTGCCCGCCTGAGTCAAGACCCTCGGCAATCTTCTCCCATTTTGCAGTTTTGATATCGATCCCTTGAATGCTTTCCATCTGAACCATGCAGTATTTTTTCGCCACCGCATCTTTATCAAGAGATTTAGTTTTTGCAGCGATGTCAGCATTCAACCATTTAAACTTGGAGTTTGTCGTCGAACACCACTGAAACTGAGAGCCCGCTTGGAAAACTTCATCTAACGAGCTTTGAAAGGGTTGAGACGAAAAATATTTCGATGCAAAGATGACAGCGACTAGGCCAAATATTAAAATCGAGACTCTAAAAATAAGTTTAGCATTCATAAATATAAATATATAATTGAATCGAGAGGATGACAAGCTCACCCTAAAATGTAAAATAAAGACAACCTATTTTGGAGGTCGTATGACTACCTACAGTCTTAATCTGGTTTACCCTTTATTTGCGATGTTTTTATTATCAGCCATCGTTTTATTAACCATGTTTAGAGCCCGCGTTCGTGCAGTTAAGGCCGGTCAGATTAAAGCCGGCTACTTTAAAACTTATGAAGGTGCTAACATTCCAGAAGACGTGATTAAAACAGCTCGTCACTTTTCAAATTTATTTGAAACACCCGTCCTCTTTTACGTTATTTGCCTTCTCGGCATTATTTTCTCGATTGATAATAAATTGTTTGTCGTTTTGGCTTGGGCTTATGTAGCGGCTCGATCCGTTCATGCCTATGTTCATATGGGACGAAACAAATTACCAATCCGTATGCTGACGTACACTTTCAGTTGGCTGATCATGGTGGTCATGTGGGCTATTCTTTTTTTTAAGCTGGCTTTTTAAACTATGTCGTTGTCTCCATTTACTCTTAAAGTCGAATCAGAGTTAAAACGACTCGCTTCCATCACCCCTGGCGGAGAATGGGATCCGGCAGATTATGTGATTGGTCAAAGTAAATCCGATCTTCAATTTTTTAATCTCAATATTCCCACGGTGCGTTCCATTTTAAAAAATAATCAAATATTTCCTAAAGATCGCAAACCTCATGATGTTTATCGTGATATTCAGAAAATGTGGTTTGAAAGTAAATGGTTCGAGGCTCGTACCGTCAGTCTTATATGGCTAGAATCTCAATCGCTCGAATTTTTAATTTCTAAACAAACCGATTTTATTAAATGGGCGAAACTTATTGATAACTGGGCTCATTCGGACGGTCTTTGTAATTTTCTCGCCCGAATTTACGATACCGATTCCAAATATCTCCATTCCGTTTTTACGGAATGGCATACCCATAAAAATTCTTGGTACCGTCGCATTTCTATGGTGAGTTTATTTTATTATTCAAGGCTTAGAATAAACCAACCAAAATTCAATATAGCCGTCAAATATATACTAGCCAATATCGATCATCCTGATTACTACGTCCAAAAAGGTGTCGGCTGGACTTTGCGCGAAATGTACAACGTATATCCTAAAATGACTCTCGATTTTTTAGAAGAATATGTTAAAGATATTTCATCTATAGCCTGGACGGCAGCTACAGAAAAGCTGCCGAAAAATACTAAAAATAATCTGATGAAAAAACGTAAAGCTTAAAACAATAAGAACTATTCGTTTCCAAGTACCATACTCGTGATACATTTAGTTCCAGGCGTTCTTTCTAAGTAAGGCTTATCGTCCTCGCGTACTAAGGTGGCTTCATTTGTGGTTAAATTATAATTAAATTTTTCTATTTTATAACCGTAACCCGCAGTTGTTTGATTCATTACACCAGTCTGAGAGGCCGTCGCTACATACAAGGAACTCGTTTCAGCATCATAGGCCAAAGCCGAAATACCGAATACAGCATCCAACTGACGACTTAAAACCACCGGAGCTGATAAAGACGCGACCGTTAACGATGTTTCAGAAACATCCCAAGCCACGAGTGCATAATTTAAATTAACACTATTCGAAGTCTCGGTAGCAACAGCCGCCGAGTAAGCCACAATTAATTTACCAATCACGCCCGGACCATTGCCCGTTTTAATAAAAACGGAAGCTGTTGGTGACGATCCCGCAACCGCATTGAATACGATCGGCGTCGGACCTGTGACATTCGTGGCATAGGTATGAGGAATCGCACTGATTTGAACTCCGGCTATACAATTACTTGGGATTAAATATCCTTCTGCATTGATAATTCCTAAACGGTTCAATGCTGTCGTAGCACCTGCATGGGTGTAAACAATTTTACCATTCGTACTCCCTGTAAACGGAGGCAGCACTTTGACCGAACTCATGAAAGTTATTGAAGTTGCGCACGGAGCCGCCGGTGCATTAACCCATGGATTCGCGCCTTGTGGAATACGCAAATTATTAGTACCAATTTTTTCAATACCAATTGATTTTGAAAACAATAAAGTACCATCGACATCTTTTGCTAAATCACGAGTTACATGCGCAGCTGTTTGTGTTAAGGCTAAAGGATCTGTAGAATAAATTTCTGTATTGAAAGGACTGCTTTTAGGAATAGAATATATCTTACGATCGGCCATCTCTACGGCGTTCTCGGTTAACATCAGGATATTTGAACCATTATCAACTAAGGCTTGAACTCCGGTGTTTATAGCAAATCCACCACCGACGTAGGCCTCAGTTAAATCTAAAAAAGTGCTCAAATTTTTAGTGGCTAAGTCTAATTTAGAAATTCTTCTTGATGAGTTTTGCGTGCTGAAGCTCGTCACACCAAGTCCCGAATTACACTGTCCCGTCGCAATATAAAGTTTCTTTGACGGAGCTGTTAAAGACAGATCTGCCGATTCTTCTTCGGCCACTTTTTTCTGACAGCCGCTCAATGCTAATATTAATCCTAATATGACATTGGCTATTTTATTTTTATAATTCATGTTCATGGTTTGTCCTTTGTGTCTTAGAAACAATTAACTAAAATATGTAACAATATACATAACGGAGGAATTCCGGTTAAAATTGAGAATACTTTTTGTTTTAAATTCAAAAATCATGCTTTCTAGACTTACGTATAATCATATTGCATAAATATTTGTATCTCTTGTACATTATGCATAAAAAATCTGACTCTTTTTTTTGAGAAATTAGGTTCCTTCACTAAAGACCGGCTCTACGGTTTTCATGACATAATCTTTAATATCTGGCGACCACGAGGCGATATGCTGTTTAAAATTTTCTTCATTCCTACGGTACAATGACCTTAAGGCTTCTTCGTATTGCGGCAAATCTCCGGCTAAAATAGACATAATTTTGTACGCCCGTTCCTGAACCTGTTTCACCGATTCCTTCATCACTAAATTTTTCTTAGCGCCTTCAACTAATTTTCTGAGCGCGGCCGATGCGCCTTCGGGTTGACTGGCTAACCATTCCCAGTGTTGAGGGAGCAATGAAACTTCACGCGTTACAACACCTAATTTAGGACGACCCGGTCTGGCACTCACAACGACTATTTCTTGCGGCAGAAACATTTCGATTTTCTGCAAGACTTCTTTTTCCGACCCTCTGAGATCAAATTCCATCGTTTTTCCAGTAAAATCATTAAAAACCAAAAGGGTTCCATTTGAATACTTATCATACCAACGTTTTATTTTAGTCACGACATCATCAAGACCACCATGAACGATCAACTTTCCATTTCCAAATGCCGTATAGGTGAATTCAGACTTTATTTTTTTCATACTCGACTCCTGACCAGATTCAATAATACCCGGGTTTAATTCAATTGTCAATAATACCCGGGTAAATTTTAGCCACGGTGCTTCTGTGACTCCCTTA
>CALMPX010000361.1 GCA_937871355.1 uncultured Bdellovibrio sp. | reverse complement strand
CGTGTAGAAAAAATCGGGAAACGAATTAAACAAAATTTTTTCGAACATGAAAATATCAATATGCACGACCGCGACGAAAGTCGTGAAGAAGGCATAACTCGTAAGTCGCTTATGCATTATCAAGCAACATAATATTTATTATTCAAATTAAGCTCTGATTTCAGGACTATAGCCTGTGGGTCTGGTTGCCGCAGATTGAAAAATTCTGAACAATATCAATGTGGTGATAGATATACAAAAACTAAAGACTATTAAAATGCTCGTACTCGATGTTGATGGAATATTAACAGATTGCAAAATCACGTTAGATTCGAACGGCGAGTGGAAAAGATTTTATTCTGTTCGTGACGGCGTCGGCATTAAAGCCTTGATAGAGGCTAATTACAAAGTTGCTATCATTACTGGCGCTAACGCCATTGATGTGCGGGCCCGAGTGAAAATGTTAGGGATTCATTATCTTTATGAGGGCTCAACCGACAAGGTTCCAGCCTTTGAAGATTTACAAAAAAAATCCGGTTTGTCTGTAGACGAAATGGCCTATATGGGAGACGACTATTTCGATATTCCTCTTTTGAATAAAGTGAAATTTTCAGCGACGGTTCCGGATGCGATGGACGAAGTTATTTCTTCGGTTCAATACATTACGAAACGTCCAGCCGGTAATGGTGCCGTTCGTGAAGTTTGTGATTATATTTTAAAATACGGATATTACGCCACTAAGGCGTAATTAAGTTAATTGAGGGTTTATGAATAAATTATTTTTAAAGAAAAGCCTAATTACAATAATTCTCTTATTGAGTTCCTTAGCTCACGCGGCAGAAGAAGTTGAAGTGCCAAGCGATGAGTTGGCAAAAGAATCAGTTTTGCCGGTGTTCGACAATGTTATCAGTGTTAAAAATAGAAATGTGAGTACTGAGGGGCGCTTTGATGCAGGTCTTTTTGGTGGTTTAGCTTTGACTGAGCCGATTGCCAATACCACAAAGATTGGTTTGGAAATCAATTATCATATGAACGAAAATCATTCTTTAGGTTTGATGTTCACATCAAATAGCACAGGTCTATCTAAAGATGCTCAAGGTTTGAAAAACGATTTCGGTTTAGATTTTAATCGTGCGCCGAAACCTTTAAACAGCTTGATGCTCGATTATGGCTACAGTCCATTCTACGGAAAAATGTCAGTCACTAAAGACGGCGTTATGAACACGACCATCTACGGTACTGGATCCATCGGCGTCGTTAAGTATGAACACAAGTCTTATCCCGCCATCTCGATCGGCATTGGGGAACGTTTTTATTTCACTCATCGTTTGTCGTTAAAAGCGGATTTAAAAATATTTGCGCATCAAGCTCCGATTCCATTTAAATCAGGAGCTTTACGTGATGGAAGTGCAGGATCTGGCTTTGTTACAGACCCCGTTCCGGCGCTAGATAGTTTTGAGGAAAGACTGACTTACACGACGAATCTTCAAATAGGTTTTAACTATTTATTTTAAGAACGAAGGAAGAAAATGAAAATGAAAATTAGTTTAAACTCAATATTAGCTATTTTAATGGTGATCAGTTTTCGCCCTTTGACGGCACTGGCGCAAGCTAATGCTGACGATCTTGAGGTTCTTAATCTTGAGGATCTGTATAAAAAAGAAGAAGTCAAAGTTCAGCCTCAATACGTGGCTCCTCCGGCGACGGCAACACCTGAAGAACAAGCTGCGACGACTCCTGAAGTTAAGGTTGATCCGGTAGTGGCTGAAAAAACGGAAGAGATAAAAGTCAAAGAGCTTAAAGATCTCAATCAGCTCGTTCCTTTTAGCGAAATTTCAGTTATTCAAAGAAAATTCATGCCTAAATCAGAACGACTTCAAGTGTACTTAGGAGCTGGTTTGGCCACGAATACGCCTTGGTTTACAAATTACGGTGGAAAGCTCAACATTGCTTATAACTTTACGGAGTCTTTCGGTATCGAGCTTTCGAGTTTATTCCTTTCTTCATCTGCTCGTGATGTGGCGAAAGAAATTCAAGAACAACATAATGTACAAGCCGATCAGTTCATTTACACCAAAGGTTACTATGGTTTAGATTTAGTTTGGTCGCCTATTTACGGAAAAATGTCTTTTGATAACACATCAATTATCAATTACGAAATGTATTTCTCTTTGGGCGGTGGTCAATCAAATACAAATTCAGTTGAAAAAAATGTACCGACAGCTCATTTAGGTGTGGGACAAATTTTCTCACTTTCTAAGTCAATGGCATTCCGTTGGGACTACGGTGTCAATGTATTCCAAGCAACGCCCATTAACCCAAGCAGCGGACAAATCGAAAAAGGTACATATAATGATCTCGTTTTGACGGCGGGTCTTAGTTTCTTCTTTCCGGAGGTTACTTACAGATGAAAAAAATATTCTTATTACTCTTAATCAGTACAACAGTTTTAGCTGCGCCACCGAAAACGTCAGTGTCTAAAGCCACCGCGAGACCGGCTCTGAAGTCATCGATTACGGCGGCTGTGAACCAGATGAAAAATGGACAGCATTTGTCAGCAGCAAATAACTTGCTCGCGTTAAGTCGTCGACCCGAGCTCCAGTCGGATAAATCTCAAATTAAATTCCTTTTAGGTTTGGCTCTGATGGAGTTGAATTTAAATCAAGTGGCCACATTTCAATTTGTCGACGTGATTAAAATAGGTGATCCTCGCTTTGTTAAAAAAGCTTTAGAAAAACTATTGCTTGTGACAGACAAATTAGGCGACGAAACACTTTTGAATTACGCTATTCAGCGAATTGATGTGAATAGCCTGCCAAAGGCCAGTCAGGAACTTATTTATTTCCGCTTAGGTGAAATTAAACAAAAAGCCGGACAATTTAGTGAAGCCAATCGCATGTATTCACAAGTCAATCCGGGAAGTCGTTACTATCTCAATTCACTTTATAATTTAGGTTTAGTTCAAGCGGAAGCTGGTCAAACAGATTTAGCTTTAGCCACATTTAAAAAATTAGTGAATACGCGCAGCAAAGCAGATGTCACAGACACCAATAAAGTCGCCGCGCAAATGGCTATTGCTCGAACTTTATATCAAAAGAAAGACTGGGAAAAAGCCATTGAAGCTTATTCTCTCATTCCGCGCGATCATGCTTTGTGGCATGATTCAGTCTTTGAACAAAGCTGGGCTATGTTCCGCGCCGCTCGATTTAGATCGGCCCTCAGTAATTTCCAAACTTTGCATTCAAGCTACTACGATGATTTTTATATTCCTGAATCATTATTGCTTCGCTCGATTGTTTATCTTTACATTTGTAAATACGATGAAATGGACAAAGTTTTATCTTTATTTGATAAACAGTACGGAGCCGTCGGAACTCAAATTCAAAGCTTTTTGCAAAATAAAAACAACGCGGAAGCTTACTATCGCGAAGTTGAAAGAGCCTATGCTTATAAATATCAAGATCGAGCGAAAGTTCGGGGAAAACTTCCTTATATCGCGACGCGATTCATAGCTAACGAAGGGGATGTGCGTCGCTCATTATCCTATATTCAAAAAATTCTCAAAGAGAAAAAAATCATTGAAGAAGATTCGCGTATCAAAAGTTTAGCGATTGGTGCTTACTCGATTAAATTATTAAGTAATCGTATTAAAAGTGCCAAAGACCGCACGGGTGATATGGTTAAAGCTCATTTGCAAAATATGTCGACTGAGCTGATCGATCTCCGAGAGCAAGCCAGGCGTATTCGCTATGAAATGATTAATGGTAAGAA
>CALMPX010000360.1 GCA_937871355.1 uncultured Bdellovibrio sp. | reverse complement strand
TATTTTTTTCCCAATACACATCAAAATTTCCGGCGGCCACCATTGCTAAATCGTAAGCGGCAGCACCAGGTCTTCGAATGGCCCGCGCCTTCCAAACAAAGTGTTCAAATATTTTTAATTGCTCTGACAAAACCTCAGGATGATCCGCGACAAACCCTGTGGTCATGAAGGCGTCTTCTAGTTTTTCACATTCAGAAACAGATAATTTTTTACCGTTACAAAACGCTCCTTGACCTTTGATAGCGGTAAAAGTTTGATTCATCATCGGAACATCCACAATTCCGATCTGAATTTCTTCATCGATTTCCAGAGCCAAAGAAATGGCCCACACTGGCAGCTGGTGCAGATAATTTGTGGTTCCGTCAAGAGGATCAAGTATCCAACGAGGCTTCCGAGACGGTTTTTTAGAGTTTAAATAATCTTCTTTTTGTGAAGCTGACATCTCATCTTCGTAGTCAGATTCTTCGCCTAAAAAATCGAACTCGGGGAAGGCTTTTTTCAAAACACCTTTCATTAAAGCTTCTGTATTTTTATCAGCGTCACTGACCAAGCCGGCTTTCTCTTTGTTCTGAACATTGTGATTTTTTCCAAAATAATCCAATAATAAGGCGCGTCCTTGCTTAACCGCCTCTTCAGCCGCACCAAACGCCTGTTTAAGATCAACTGAGGCCAAATAACTAGACTTTGCGTCCCCATTTTTCATAAAGTACTCCACAAATTTGACGAAAAAATTATTTTCGGGCTATAATGTAACTGTAGGTTACTATATAGTTACTTTAAACGCATAGGAAGCATTTATGGCGATGAATACAAATAGAATTATAGAATTATGTCTCGTTTTTTTAGTTTCAATTTTATCTTTTTCAATCGGAACATTCGTTGGTAAAAAATATTCAGACAACCAACATAAGCTTGCCTTATTAGACCCTAATTACAACAAGCATGAAAGCGTAGCTGACGAAACATCTTCTCGCACAGTGGCCACTGACGCTCATGGCACAACCACTGAAACAGCCCCAGCTGAAACCACAGTAGCTGATGCTCCTACAAAAGCAGCCGCAACAAACGACGAGCACGGCAATCCGATTAAAGCGAATATTACAAATTCAACTCCCATCACAGATGCGGACGTGGCCAAAATGGCCGAAGAGTTTTCAGAAGAAAACACAGAAGATTTAGTTGATACCTCAAAAGCAAACTCAGGCAGTATTGTTAAAACGATTAATGAAGATGGCTCAATTGTTCCAGACGAAACAAAACCAAAAGCTAAAAAAGAGACCACAAAGCTTCCTGAAAAAAAAGTAGCTAAAGCTTCTGGCGAAACAGTCGTTCGCGAAGTCGCAAATATTTCTGAGCGCGCTCATTCAATTACTCAAGACGTCAAAAATGCAGACGCTACTGATGGAAAAAGCCAATACACAGTTCAAGTCGGCGCATTCCCGTCTCCAAGTGAAGCCGATAAAATTGCCAGCAGCTTACAAGCCCGCGGATACAAAGCATCTCAATCAGTAGCCACTGTAAATGGAAAAACATGGTACCGCGTGCAAGTAGGATTATTTAGTTCGCTACAAGACGCTCAAACCTATAAAAAAGAATTGGTTGAACAAAACCACTTAACTTCCGCGATCATTCAAAGATTAAACAAATAGATTTCATTTCACGATTCTGTTTTTATATTTTTGGATTTGGATTTGGATAGAGCTTTAGATTAAACTTATTTGTAAAACTAGTTTTAAAAAAAACGTTAAAATTAGGATTAGAATGATGAAAAGACGAAGGTATCTTCGTCTTTTTTGTTTTTTATGCTTAAAATCGTGAATGACGATGCCAAAATGGAACTCGCATCAAATTATACAAAGTGGGATTTCGATCATATAGGTGCGCTGATTGGAATTCTAATTTCAACTTCAGTGAATTGATTTAAAACTGATTGAATTTTTAACGAACCGTTAATGCTTTCGATGTCTTTTTTGGCGTTAAACAGAGCGATTCCATTCCCCGAATTTAAACTATATTTTTTCCCGAAACTGAGAGGCTGCGACCCTATTTTAGTTAGGATTTCAGAGGGCATGCCTTTTCCATTATCTCTAAAAGTAAACTTAATTACACGAGCTTCTACGCTTGCTTGAACGTCGATTTTTCCCGTTTGAATATCAATGGCATCAATACTGTTGTTAATAATATTACAAATGATGGGATAAAGTATTTTTGAATGTTTTGCAGGATAATTAATGAGTTGTTTATCGATTTCAAAAAATAAGACTTTTCTAGACTGATTATATCTTAAATCATATTCTTGATAAATTTGATCGGCTAATGATGAGTAAGTTTCCGAAGTCGAATAAAATCCATTCTGAGTTTTACCTGTATTTAATAAATTTTCCGAAATTAAATTAATTTGCTTAACGACGGCCAGCTGTAAGTCTTTAATATTCTGATCAGATATGCGACTAGAAATTAAATTTAAAGTTGAAATGGGCGTGCGTATGTCATGAGCTAACTTTTTAGATAAATCAGCTAGCAATTGATTAGACCTATTTTGATATTCTTTTCGTTCGTATCTTGCAAATGGATAGTAACCTAACAACAAAACAGCGCCAAAAAATAAAATTATAAAAACATATTTCCATAAATTCATTTTTAAATGAATACTGTAAAGTAAATTATCTTTTTCAAAAATCTCATATTTTTTAATATATGAAAAAAAGGCATTCCCATCTTGAGCGTGATTGAAAACGGAATTGCCGACAGAATCAAAAATTTTAATTTCTAAAATATCGTCTTTTATCAGAGGCACAACACTTTGACGCAAAGAAAAAGTATCGTGAATCATGACCGGATTTCTAGATAAATCTTTAACAACTCCAGAGATATAGCTCATGTAAATCGTGTAAACTAAGGACATTATCGCTATAGCAACAGTGATAGCTGAAAAATATAAAAACAAAAATTTTTTAATAGTTGAGCTTATCGAAATGGGTGGAGACATAGGTTTAGCTTTCCTGTGTTTGGAATACGTAAGGGGTTTAGGTTATCGATTGTTTTCCCTACGAATAATTCCTGAGCATTAGGGTTTTGTGCTTTGACAAAAAATAGTGGAACTCCATAAAATGGATTTGTTTTTTCTAAAGTTAGTTTGTGTTCTACATATTCAGTAACTGTTGAATCAAAAAAAGCGAAGTCTTTCGCTTCTGTTGCAGAATTTTGGTCAAAAATAAATTCGATTTCTTCAGTGTGTTTTTGGGTTAAAGCGATATTCCCATGATCATCAAAACTTAACTTTTTCTTATCACTTATATCTTCATAGTTTACATCTGCGATCAAACCTTTGTCGACGACATATACCCATTGCCTTAATGCCTCAATCTCGCTTTTAGCTAATGCTTTATCTAAAGTTTCACTAATACCAAGACCTAGAACATTCGCTACTCCATTTATTGTTATTCGCGTAAGCGTTACTTTTAGAACGTCTGACGCTAATAAATAATTAGTCATCTTATAGGGTTTATCGAAACTAACATTGTAAAAAAGCCTGTCTATTTCCTTAAAAGATCTTCTATCAATAAAATTAACTAAAAAACAGTCTCTCTCAATAAGCTCCAACAACGCATGTTCCTCTGCCAATTTTATATCTGTATGGACCGCGCAACCAATTGAGTTTTTTATTTTTAACGAAGTTACGCAAAAGCGCTCATAGGCTTCGGCTACTGCTTTTAAAATTGCCAAATCGGGGTCAGAATCAGACCCATGACCAATAAACTCAGTGTCTCCTACGCGAACTTGAACTATATAATCATTAATATTTAAGCCTAAGCGCAATGGCCAAGTTAGCTGCGAAATAAAAATTTTTTCGTTTTTAGCTGCGTTAAAAACCCAGCTTTTAAATAAGTCTAATGAATTTTCCACAACAAAGTTCTAGAATTGAATTTTGATAGACTATGCTCATATTCGCCATTAAAAGCTGTATGATAAGGTGACGACCACATGGGATATATTTTGCACTCTTTTAGAGTCTTAAAATGAATAGCGTTTATATATGCTATCTTCTCTTCGTCTGTCTTTAAATTTGCAAATTCATCCACCTGACTTTTTGTCATATCGAGAAGTCCAATATTTGCAGCGTAAGAAATAAGAGAAAGATTTAGATCGAAAGACACATCATTTGTCATTGAGTATGCATCTGGTTGCTCAGAAGTCTTTAAGTTTGGGATGTAACCTTCAATCTTGACTACTTTTATATCTTTGTTTTCGTAAATAAAATCTTTCCACTTATCAGAATATTTAACACCAAAAGTAATTGAAGATTTCGGTATATCAAATAAACTTGATCGCAATATTCTTATTTGAGCTAATTGACTATTATTGAGAAAGCCTTGTCCGAAATCTTGGAAAAACTCTACTGCTTCTTGGGATTCTGCTACTCGAAATTTTTTTTGCCCTTCATTCGCAAGCCTTTGGGCAAAGTAAAACCGGTCTGTAATGGAAGTGCTGTCTAGTCCTTTTTTACTGAAAACTAATAATCCAATACTTATATTGTGTGTACTAAATATGTTCCATTTATTTTCTAACAATGCTTTATAAGAATCATCTTGAAGTACTACCGTAGACGAAATGATGTCAATTTCTTCTAGACTTACTTTTCGCGAAATCAAACTCTCTGAATTAATATTTATTAATTCATAAGTTTTGTATATATTCTTTACAGAAC
>CALMPX010000359.1 GCA_937871355.1 uncultured Bdellovibrio sp. | reverse complement strand
CTCAGCATAATGGTAGTCTAAGTTAAGTCCTAAAGTTAATGGAGTCGAGACAAAGACTTTCGGGTAAGTATCATCACTGCCTACAATTGTTGAATAGCTGGTATTTAACGCCAAGTCGTATCGGTGTGAAAAGCAATAAGCATTGATTGAAGTTACGTTTATTAAAACAAAAAAAAGAAACAATCGACCAAAGATTCTCATATTGATATTATTTTATAGTCGGCGAGATAATGCAAACAACTCAAAAAAGAGGTCTTTAAATCCTATTAAATACGGCGAATAGCAAGACGTGTGGCTAGATTGCTGCATAAAATTAGCATAACTAACTAGAATACTTAAGCAATCTTAATAAACGACCGATAAATTATGTGTTCGAAGAAATATCTTAAAAAAGGATACGTGAAGTTATGTATAAAAAAATAACCTTGGCTGCGCTCGCATTAAGTTTAACTGGATGTTTATTTGGTGAAACGAGTATACAAAAGTCTGATTCATCATCGACTGCACCAGCATTGCCAGCCTGTACGAATAGTGGGACTGGAAATTGTCAAATTTCACAAGCAACAGTAGCGCTGTTAGAAACGAACTTAATCGCCGCAAATATCATGAATGGCGTTTCAATTTTTGGAGTAATAGGAACTTACACGGGACCAAGTGCAGGTTTAGGCGCAATGGTATCAAACATGCACCGTGAAAAAGGAACTGCGCAATGGAGCATGGTTACTGAGTCTACAACAAACGCAGGTGTTGCCTATACGAACTCAAACAGTGGCTATAGAGCTGTTTCAAGTATAATGAAAGATGATGATGGCTATACAGGGGGAAGCGTTATCCACGTAGATAGATCAACGTGGGGAGCGACAACGTGTGGAACAGTACAGGCTACTTTAAACGCGCGTATAGCAGACTGTGCGACAGTATTTGGTGCCGATGCCACATGGGACGGAACAGTTAAAGGAAATGCAGGACAAGCGGTTTGGAAGCTTGTATCAAGAACAGGTGATGCGCTTGATCAACGAGGTCGCGAAGTCTGGCGTGATGAGCGTACGGGATTATTATGGAGTAGTTTAGTTTCAAATTACAACAATGGTGCATTAACGTGGTGTAAAGCGGTAGGCAATAACAACATTACAGGAAACCCCACAGCAGAAGTTGATCCTCAAGGATATTGCGATAACTCAAGTTATCAAACAACGGGAACAGCACCGGCGGATAAAGCAGTGAGTGCCTGTTTTGAAGATGACGGAACTTATTTTACGACGACAGATCCGAATTTAGATAATGCTGGTAAAGCTGGTTTAATGAGAGCTTCGACGCCGTCCGTTGCTTGGAGATTGCCATCTAAATATGATTTCCAACAAGCGGATAACGACGGATTCAGATTTGTAATGCCAGATGCTGGTCCTAATTCTTCTGGTTACGAATGGTCTTCGTCTGTTTACTCAGGCATTCGCAGGTATGCGTGGATATTCTATTCCATTTATGGCTATGTCTTTAATGACGTCAGGAACGTTATTTATCCTGTCCGGTGCGTAGGTCGGTGAGTGGCCGAGGCGTGGGGGCTGTCTAAAAATTGTTCCCATCCCATTGGCGAGAGTCCAATGGGGCGACTTTAGTCGCCTTGGCTGTTAATCTTTCGCCGCCGTAGGCGGACTTATTAAAAATAAAACACAAAGAGTTAAAGGCTTATCATGGCACAGTTTCATCATCTTGAAGTTTATCAGCAGTCATTTCGGTTTTCTAAAATGGTTTATCAAACAAAACTAAAATTACCTAAAACGCTCAAGAATGATCTTGGTCAAATGACGTTTGAATCAGCCTTGAAGTTAACCAAGGGAATCGTGATTGCAAATGGTTCAGAAGATAAGTCAAAAATTTTAAATCGACTATTATTGGAAGTTGATGTTGTCTGGCAGTTCTTGCGGCTGATGTTTGATTTAAAAGCGATTAGCAAGGGTGAATTCAAAAACCTATCGGAAATTTTACACGATATTTCAACACAACTGCAAAAGTGGTTGATTTGGTCCAAAGAAAACAATAAAAATAAAAGCAAGATCTAACGCCAGAATCAAATAACTCAAGGGTTATTCGAGCGAGCAATAGATTTCCCACGGGAGCCCTCTTTAAAATGTTTATCTTTATAGAAAAACATTTTAAAGTTACATGTGACGAACCAAGGTTAAGCTTTTAAGCGATCTCCTCGGGGGAATTGAAAAGGGTGTTTTGATTGATGGTCTTCGTCTGTTAACTCAGACAATCGCAATAATGCGTGGATATTCAATTCCAATAATGGCAATGTCAATAATGACAACAGGAACAATAATAATCCTGTCCGCTGCGTAGGTCGGTGAGTGGCCGAGGCTTGGGAAAATAGATCTTAAGGCTTATGGGATTCCGAACCCCATAAGCCTTTTTTATTTGTCTACTTGAATTTAAGCGCCCCATATTCTTTTGAAATTTCAATCGGACAATATTTTAACGAAAGATCCGACGAATCATTTTTATTTTCAGTTAAGTTGTATTTAAACTTATCGAGAGCATATTTTTTAAAGCGGGTTGAATTTGTATATTTTAAAAGACCCAATCGTGAGTTAATACTGGCAAGCTCGGCTTTGTTTTTTAATATCAGAAAGCTTAATGGGTGTGGATCAATTGTTTTCTGTATGGATTTTTTATCATTTTCTGGCTGTATCTTATGCTCGATTTTTTTAAGTTCAGCTATGAGCTGCCATTTTTTATTTTTCGGCGCATAAATCTGAAGAGGTTCTTTTTGATTAAATATTTGTTTGCAATCGTATCCAAGATAAGTGATGCCTTTTGTCAGCGGGACAAGATCGGTTTTATCAAAATTCAAGCTTTGCTTGAGCAGTGTTTGTAAATATTCTTGAATGACTTGCTCAAGCGGTTTTAGCTTTTCCAAATCAGTATCTAAAAGTAAAAGATCGTCCATATACCGAAGATAGCCTTTAACGTTTAAAGTACGCTGGATGAAATGGTCTAAACTGTTGAGGTACAAATTGGCTCCGAATTGACTGGTCAAATTTCCAATCGGAATTCCTTGCGCGCGGTTTTTAAAAAGCCAGGATTTGTTTTTAAATTCGAGATCAGAAATCGAATTAGGTTTGTGAACAGTTTGTATGTAGTTATTGCGAATATCAAAAGCAAAGTTTTGACGAATTAAATAGTCTAATTTTTCAGCCCGGATGGGCAGCTTTAGTAAAAATTTCTCTTTTAAGATTTCACGGTCGATCGTAATGAAAAAAGATTTAATATCAAGTTGAAGTGCATACACGATTTTGTTTCCGCCTTGGCTCACTTTACGAACTTGTTTTTGTAATTCCTTTAATGCTTTAAACGGGCCTTTGTTTTTACGACATGCGAATGACTGTGCACTAAATCGCTGTTCATGAATCTTCTCTAGTGGATCAACAATCAGATGATGAACGACGCGATCACGAAAATCACTAGCCCAGATCTCGCGATTTTTTGGATATGTAACCCAAAAACAT
>CALMPX010000358.1 GCA_937871355.1 uncultured Bdellovibrio sp. | reverse complement strand
CATGCATATACATAAAGTCAATTCGCTCCGCAATTGGCGTATTAGAAATTGAATACTCGCTGAGTACTGCATATTGATTTACATTTGATTTAAGTTGGTCGCCGTCAACAAATTGATGTGTTCTATCAGATCGATCCATAAACGAAAATGGTTGGTAAAATAATCTTATTTTAAAAGTATTATCTTGTGGTAGATATTTACTAAAATCATATACAGCTGCAATACCATCAAAAATTGCATTAAATACAAAACGAGGATAAGTTCCTTGACGAGGTTGACCATCCATTTGATTTAGCGGTGGACCATTATTTGTAGGCATTCGTCCGATAGCTAATGTCAGTGGCAACCCCTCGTATTCATAACTCGCATAAGCGCGATCAACCTTTACACCTGAACCCCCGTACGCGTATGATCCCATTTCTGCAGCTTGATAGGTGGCATACCCTGTTGAGGGATTATTCGGGTCTAAAGATTCGTTGCGATCCTCGTTATTATAAAATTTTGCCATGGCAAAAGTTGAATAAAACTTTAAATTTTTTGTGACGTCAAAATCTACATTGAGCCCAAAGTACATGCTCATTGGATTAATATGTTCAGATGTTTTATCAACGCCTGGTAAACCGTGTTTCCAATCAAGAGTTTCATATCGATTAATAAATAAACCTGATAGTCTATATTTCGTTAGAGAATTCTGAGCCTCAAGTTCAAGAAGGCGATCTTCCAATTTAGAAATTCGATCAGATTCAGTTACAGTTTTTTTGTTTTTTTCAGTTTGCTGATCTTGAGCTAAAGCACCCTGTTGAAGAACTGTAAGAGCTAGTGTTAAAATAATTGTAAAAAATTTCATATCAACCTTTTCTGTTATTTCGTTAATGACGAACTACTTACCGACAACGTTACCGCTATTTTCTTTAAGACACTTAATAGGGCATATGGCCAGTTTGACCTGAGTTCCGGCCGTGCAATCAAATGCTTTTAATACTGCATCCATAACATCTGCGTCCGGTAATTCTTTTTGACAGGTATTTTTCACGGCTTCTTTGACTTGATCAATTTTTCCTGAAAAAGCTGGTGAACACACAGATAATACGAGGCAAAATACAATAAAATATTTCCCTACGAAAAGTTTTCTAACTTTCATTATTTTCATTTTTACCTCTGATAAAATATTTAAACTTCAGAAAAAAAGCTTATCTCTTCATAAAAAATTAGTCACTTTTTTAGATTTTAAGCTAGACCTTTGTGGTGACTAGGATAACCCATCCAAAACAGCACTGTAGGTAAGCTCCCGCCGCTGTGATTGTCCGCTCTTGCCATAAGCTAATATTTTTTGTAAAAAAAGATATGAAAAATACAATCTTATTATTAGCTCTCGTTTTATCGTCTTGCGCCTCAACCACCGAACAAGGCGCCATTGGTATTAAACGTAAACAATTTTTAGTCGGTGTATCGGCTGACCAAGTCAACCAAGCTTCGCTTCAGGCCTATAACGAAGTTAAAACTGAGGCGACTAAAAAAAATTCTTTAGATACCAACCCCGAACAAGTACGCCGGGTCAAAGCTGTGGCTGCACGACTGATTCCATTTACAGTCGTGTTTCGTAAAGACGCGCCTTCATGGCCGTGGGAAACACATGTGATCAGCAGTGATGAAGTGAATGCCTATTGTATGCCCGGTGGAAAAATTGTTTTCTACAGTGGAATCATTGAAAAATTAAAAATGACGGACGGAGAAATCGCCGCTGTTATGGGGCATGAAATCGCTCATGCACTTCGCGAACATGGACGTGAGCGTATGGCCGAAGCCAACGCTCAACAACTTTTGACCGGCGCTGGCTTAGCCGCTGTCGCCGCTTCAGGCAAAGTCAGCGAACAAAATATCCAATTGATAGCCCAAGGTGCGACAGCCGCAGCGACTGTCGCCTT
>CALMPX010000357.1 GCA_937871355.1 uncultured Bdellovibrio sp. | reverse complement strand
GGGTCGGTCACAGTGCCTGTGAGCATGTTGGTGATGACATAGGCCACTTCCGGTTTAATTAATTGATCCGGATTATTAAAATAGAAATGATTTTCTTCTGCGCCGTTTTCATTTTCTGTATCAACAGAATTTGAATGAGTTTCTAAATATTTTTTTCGATTCTCTTCAAATTCGGTATTTTTGGCTTCGGTTTCTTTGGCATACTTGATATCTAACGATAGATTTTCCAGAAGCACTTTGCCATTTCGATCCGTCACAGTTTTAACGATCATGGGGCGAGTTCGTAAACCATTACGTCCGAATTGAGAAAAAACTTTCGTCATTTCATAAAGAGTGATCGAGCTCGATCCTAAAACTAAAGTAAAATCCGGATTAAGTTTAGAAAAAATTCCTAATCGTTGCGCAAACTGAGTCGCATAGGAAACTCCAATATCTTCGACAATTTTAACTGAAGGAATATTGAGTGATTTAACCAAAGCATTTCTCATGGTGATTTCACCGTTAAATTCTTTTCCATGGTTTGAGGGTTTCCAGGTTTTTTCATCGCCCTGACCTTCGTCGGCTCCGCCGCCTTCTTTGTAAACTAATGGCGCATCGATAATTCGTGTCGAAGGATCATAGCCTTTATCCAAAGCGGCCGCATAAACCAGAGCTTTAAATGACGACCCGGTTTGTCGAGTGGCCTGCAAGGCGCGGTTGTATTCATTTTTAGCGAAACTGTATCCTCCCACCATGGCGATAATATCTTGAGTCTGTTGATCGAAAGATAAAAGAGACCCTTCTACCGCAGGTTCTTGATCTAATTCAACAGAAACATAATGAGATGTATCGAGCCCTGATACAGCCGGCTTGCTGCCTTTTTTAGTTTTACCCATCACCGGCACGGCTACATTTTCAGAAACGATTTTAACTAAAACAACATCACCTTTGGCTAAAGCAGCGGATGGTTTTTTAATTTGAGCTGTGTCCGATTTAACATCAGGATTTAATTTTCGAGCCCAGGTCATGGTTTCAAATGGAATATATCCAATAATATCTGGCAGTCGCACAGTCACATAATTATCTTGGTCACTCACCTGATCGACGACAGCCTGATAAG
>CALMPX010000356.1 GCA_937871355.1 uncultured Bdellovibrio sp. | reverse complement strand
AGCGGTGGTCGAAGAAGTTCCTCGAATAATCCCTCGATCGGAAATCAAGTCCGCATTAATCCTTCTATGGTGCCAATGAGTGAAGGGTTTGGTTTAGAGGGGTTGTTTTACAAAAATAGTGTCGACGTTTCGCTGGTGCGCGGCACAGGACGAATCGGTGCCGCGATTTCTGGGTCGAACAGCGAAGAAACTTTTTTTGGACCCCCAGGGTTTGAGCTTGATTTAGAATACCGTTATCGAAAACAAGAAGCTCAAAAATTACCGAATCAAAAAATAAATTTATCTACGGCGGTGAATGTATTCAATAAGTCGGGTTCAGGTTTAGACAGCGCCTCGTTAAATTTGGGTCTGATGGCTAAATATAATAAATTGACCTCAGCAGTCAATTTAGGAGCTGGATTAAGCGCTGTCTGGGGCCCGTTGTCCGTGGGTGGTTCGATTTACAACGATGAAACACGTCTCGAGAAAAGCAGTTTTTATCCAGCTTACGTGGACGAAACCACGCTCAAGTGCCAAGTTCAAACTTACAATGTAGGCCTTTTATTAAGTACGCTGATTTTAGATTATTCTTATCTGAAATTAACATCAGATCAATTGCAAAGTCCCTATGAGGTCAATCTTTTATCTGCCAGTTTAATCATTAAGAAATTCATTTTTACAGCGGCTAAACGCACCGAAAAAAGTGATCGTCCATATTATAATTTTGAGACTAAGCTTTTGGAGACTCAGCAGATCAAAGATGATTACTTTGGCGGAGTGCAGTTCCGCATGACTAAAAATCTGATGGTGGGTGTTTACTATAATTATTACTTACTTCATGATGCTTCTTTTGCGGGAACACTTTTCTTTTAAGAAAAATATTTTTTATTCGACAAAGTAAAAAACCTGCTGTTAGGCAGGTTTAATATTTCTCTCAGAGGCTCATTTCCGGAGAAACTTCCTTTGGACGCATCCAAAGAACTATTCTAGCTGCAACGATTAAGAAAAATTTGGTAGTGAGAGGCGGACTTGAACCGCCGACCTACGGATTATGATTCCGTTGCT
>CALMPX010000355.1 GCA_937871355.1 uncultured Bdellovibrio sp. | reverse complement strand
AAAACTGCTTATAATGGAAGAAGTTCATGGAGAATTTTAGAAAAACCAATAGAACTAACTTCACTTAAAGGACGAGAAGTATTAGTTCGCTATTTTGTAAAAAAACTTAACCAAACAATCGAGCTTAGGGGTGAAATTATCGAAGAGGCTCAAGTAGGGTTCAAAATGAAAGCTTTAAATGGTAAAGTACTTGATATTTATGAATACTCTACTCCTGAAAATAAAATCATTGAAGTCTTCATTAAAAAGAAGTGGCGCTTTTTTTAAACCGACTTAACCTTTTTAACTTCTAATCTGATCGATATTCTTAATATTCTTTAACGCCATATATAGACGCTCTATCCCCAAAGCAATTCCGCTACTGGGTGGCATCCCCTGAGCTAAAGCGGTAAAAAAAGATTCATCTAAACCAATTTCTTCTTTTCCCATTTGTTTCTTTTTATTCAAATCATCTTGCGAACGGGCTCGTTGAATTTCGGGATCATTCAATTCGTGAAAGGCATTAGCTAATTCCAAACCATTCCAATAGGCTTCGAAGCGGTCTCCCCACCCACTTTGATCGAGACGTGCTAAGGCCGCTTGGTACGGTGGATATTTTTCCACAAAAACTAAACGGTCTGGTGGCCATTGATTTTCTATTTTCTCCATAAAGATTAGGTAAAAATAATCATCAATCGTTGTGGCTGATTTGACATCGACATTGAGTTTATTTGCTAACTCTTTCAATTCATTTTCAGTCGTTTGTGGAGTGAATTTGAAATCGCAATACTTTTGAAAAAGTTCAGCGACAGTAAAAGTGAGAACTTCTTTGGGGCGAGCCACTTTTAATTTGTCGGCTATGTATTCAACCAGTTCAATCATATCATGCTTAATGGTCGAAAGATTGGCGTAGGATCGATACCATTCCAGCATGGTAAATTCATAATGATGACGTTCTGTTTTTTCGCCGTTCCTGAAAACGCTAGCGATTTCAAAAATTCGTTCGGCTCCTTCAGCTAAAAACTTTTTAAGATTAATTTCTGGTGATGTGGGAAGGTAAAATTTTTCTTTATGAGATCCATTTATAAATTCTGTTGAGAAAACATCTAAGCTGGGCTCGGTTCCAGGGCATTTGACTAAAGTGGGAGTTTTAACTTCGAGAAATCTTTTTTCGCGAAAAAAATCGCGAATGTATTGCTGATATTCAAACCAATGACGGCGATTGGTCCATGGGTCATTTTCTAAAGTATAAAAACAGCTGTTGTTTGTTAAATTTGGAGCTATCAATATAAACTTTCCGGCTTGCATAATGGCGACAATATCACCATCAACTAAGATATCAGATCCTTTATAATCAAGGCTTTCAGGAACAACCC
>CALMPX010000354.1 GCA_937871355.1 uncultured Bdellovibrio sp. | reverse complement strand
TTCGAAAAATTAAGGTCTTTGACCACTATTTTGGACTGCTTGATAGCCAACAAAAAATTGAAAATCACTGCGGAGCCGGAAAAAGTTACCTGATGGTGGATGCCAAAAATCAGCTCTACCCTTGTGTTTGGAGCGTCGGCAAGCCCTCTGAAGTGGTCGGGACTGGAACTGTCATCAACCACAGCTTGCTTGAGAAGTACCAGAAGCCATTGATAGTACTTAATAATTGCCAAACATGCTGGGCTCGATACCTCTGCGGTGGCGGCTGTATGTATATCCATGAGCAGCATACGGGCGACAAACACAAAAAGGATAATTTATTCTGTGAACGCACAAGAAGCTTGATTTTAACGTCCCTTTTGTATTATAAAAAGGCAAGAGCTCCTGAATCAGGACTCAATCCGTAGAAAGGATTTTTATGCAAAAGAAACATATTAAAAAAGTTAAGCCTCTAAAAATCACTCAGACATCTGTTGTTAAAACACAAAATACGGGTTTAGCTTGCGTACCAAGCGGCGATCCACCTAAATCATCTTTGTAATTTTAGGCTATTTAAATAAATGCCTGCGACTCCATCTTTAAAAAACGATTAAAAAACACAAACAAGAACAAAGCTTTGGATGAGTTTACTGCTGAAAGTCTTTTTCGCGGCGGTCGCCTCTACAGTCATTTCATCACTCAAACTGGATTACATCGAAAGTTTTTTCTACGATCAGCGCGTTCAAATTAAATCCGCACTTAAATTATCTTCGCCTAAAGATACAAAATCGATCGTCGTTTTGATCGATCACGATACCGTAGTAAAATATAAAGGCTTTCCCAATTATGTTGATCATGCCCTTTTCTTACAACGACTTCATGCCTTGGATCCTAAATTTATTCTCTACGATTTCCGCTCTAAAGATAATGAACTGATCGATGTTGAAGGCACCTTCGCTGATAAAATTATTTTCAGCGAAGCCGTCGGGAAAATTTCCCATTTCTATATTCTGACTGACGAACTAGAAATGAAAGGGGAGGCTGGTAAGCTTCAACTCAATCCTCCGTTAGAATATGTGAACCGCGTTCCAGCTCCGAAAACATCAGACACGATTCTCTTTGCCAAAGACGGCATTTCAAGACGTTTCATGATCAGCTATCAAGATACGGTCCTGCTGCATCCTCAAGTCGCTGGTTGGTACAACAAAAACATTCGCGATCTCACCAATATTCGTGGTCAATTTGAATTATATGATTCTATTCAGGGCTACACCCAGTACACAGCGCCTGGAACTTACCCCGTTTATCGCTTCGACGATATTATCCAAGGAAACGTTCCACCTGATATTTTTAAAGATAAAATCGTTATTGTAGGAACAGATACCGGCAAATCATCTAAAGAATATGTCGCCACGCCCTTTTCAAGTGAAGTGACAGCCATGAGATCAGCTGAGTATCATGCCAATGTTATTCAGACTTTAATTGATAATGATGCTGTGGTCAGATGGCCGCGTTGGACGAATATTCTTTTAACGTGTTTGATTTCATTCCTGACTGTTTACACGGTCTTTGCTCTTCGCCCGGGACGTGGACTCATCGTTCTTTTCTTAACTCTGATCGGCTTAGCTTCAGCCGTGGTTCTCATCTTTGTCTTCTTTAATATCTGGGTGGATTTAGCTCATCCGTTCTTAGCTATTTTTATTTGTTATTACTTCTTTATCCCTTACCGCCTCATCAAAGAGAACCGCTTAACCTGGGAATACTACCAAAGAAATAAATTACTTAAACAAGTTGAAGAATTAAAAACAAATTTCATTTCGATGATGTCTCACGATTTAAAAACACCGATTGCCCGCATCCAAGGTATGACGGAAGTGATCACCTCTGATGACCAAAAATTATCACTCACTCAACATGAGGCATTGGATAATATTAAAACCAGCTCCGATGATCTTCTCAAATTCATCAATTCCATCCTTCAATACGGGCGGATCGAAAGCCAAGGCTTGGAATTAAACCTCCAGTCCAAGGACATCAATAAATTGTTAACAGAAGTGATCAAAAAACATGAATTCTTAGCCAAATTAAAAAAGATTAAATTGAATTCTAACTTAGATCCTCTATTTCCGATTAACGTTGATCCCGACTTGATTAAACAGGTTTTTTCCAATCTTTTAGAAAATGCCATCAAGTACAGTCGTGAAGAATCTACAATCTACATCTCGTCAAAAGAGCTCGACAACAACGTCTATATTGATTTTAAAGACGAAGGCGTCGGCATCCCCACTGTCGATCTTCCTAACATCTTCATGAAATTTTTTCGCAGCCATGACGTCAAAATCTCTACAATCAAGGGCTCAGGCCTAGGGCTTTACCTAGCTTCTTATTTTGCCGAACTTCATCAAGGCACGATCACTGTCACTTCAGAAGTGGGTGTTGGATCATGCTTTACGGTAAAATTACCAATAAACTAGCAATTTAACCGTTTTTATGCTAATAACTTAGGCTCTTGCGAAGGGGTTACCTATGTTACGTGTACTCGTAGTCGATGACGATCAAGCTTTAAGATTATCTGTGCGGACGGCCTTAGAGAACGTTCACCGGTTTTCTGTTGATGAAGCTTTTGATGGGGTGAATGCTTTAGAAAAAATCGCCAGCGCCGACACCGCTAAGCGCGCTTACGACATCGTTATATTAGACGTCGATATGCCACGCAAGAATGGCCTAGAGACGCTTAAAGCGATCAAACAGCATGATCCCGGCATTATTGTCATTATGTTAACGGCGCATGCGACTGTTGATATAGCCGTTCAGGCCGTTAAGGACGGAGCTTATAACTTCTTATCTAAACCCATCCCTGGGGATGAACTCGTTTTACTGATCAAAAAAGCGATCGAAGCCCATAGTTTGATTTCGACTTTAGCGGTATCTTCACCAGTGTTTGTTGACGAAGGTCAAAAAATTATCGGCAACACCTCGCAAATGCAGAAAGTATTTAACATTATCCACAAGCTAGCTAAAGTCGACACGCCGGTTTTAATTCGCGGAGCTTCAGGAACAGGTAAAGAACTCGTGGCCAAAGCCATCCATTTCAATTCCGCTCGCAAAGATGAAAAGTTTGTGGCGATCAATTGCTCGGCTATTCCTGAAAATTTATTTGAATCCGAATTATTTGGTCATGAAAAAGGATCCTTCACCGGCGCCGATCAACGCAAAATTGGTAAATTCCAATTTGCCGAAGGCGGAACTTTATTTTTAGATGAAGTCGGTGACATGCCGCAATTGATGCAAGTTAAAATTTTGCGCGTCCTTCAAGAAAAATTGTTTACACCGGTGGGTGCTAATCGCGAGATCTCATCAAATGTTCGTATCATCGCGGCCACGAATCGTCCACTTGAAGATATGATGAAAGCGGGAACATTCCGTGAAGATTTATTTTATCGCTTGAACGTTGTTCCGATATTCTTGCCGGAATTAAA
Organism: uncultured Bdellovibrio sp.; assembly: GCA_937871355.1. GTDB lineage: Bacteria > Bdellovibrionota > Bdellovibrionia > Bdellovibrionales > Bdellovibrionaceae > Pseudobdellovibrio. The sequence goes on along the minus strand of CALMPX010000354.1, from coordinate 420 downwards.
TGCGCGCAAAGATGATTTAGACACTTTAGTCAAAATTTTTATTAAGAAATTTAATCGCACACAAAATAAAAAAATCACGGGATTAACTAAAGATGCGTTTGCCACTTTATCTAAGTACAGCTGGCCGGGAAATATTCGTGAGTTGGAAAATGTGATTGAACATGCTTTCGTCCTCGAGACCACAATGCAAATCACTTTAGGAAGCTTGCCAGAAGCTATTCTTGAGGCCGTTGGTATTAATATGATCGAATCGATCGACAAGTATCAAAGTCAAACAAATAGCATGAAGTCGTTATCAAATTCTTCTGCTAATTCTATGAGCGACGATGGTTTAGATTTTTCTGATGATGCCGATATGGATGCGGATTTAAATGCTGATGATTTGGATGTAACTGATGATGATACAATTCCTTTTGTAGC
>CALMPX010000353.1 GCA_937871355.1 uncultured Bdellovibrio sp. | reverse complement strand
TTCCATTTGGTTGTCTGTCTTTAAATTTAAAAAATCAAACTTCGTATGTTTTGAACAAAGGTCAGTTAAGTTCATTAATTCCTTTCTGTCTGCCCGCTCCGGGAATTGCTAAACCTTACTCTGATAGTATTGCCTCGATGTCGGATGTATCAGGTGCTGTTCAATTTCTTCGATCAAGCGGAGCGACGAAAATTGTTCTCATCAACGCCACCTCAGTACGAAATGGTAAGCCGCTCAGTGGAAGCCTTCAGTCCGTTGAAAATCAATTCTGGATTCAATCGAATTCGGTTCTTACGAAAAAGAACATAGGTATTGATGAAATCATTGATGTAGATATCAACGACGGAATCAACGCCGATAAATTTGATCAACGTCGTGATGTTTTAAATTCTTCGTTACCTCAAGCTAAAGACCAAATAAAGAAAATGGCTCTTAAGTACGGGTATTAATATTTATGCATCAAATGAGTAAAGCTTCTTACTGGCCAGCACTCGCCAATTTAGTTCAAACAGAAAAATCAATGGGTCACTGGGCTGAACAAAAAGGCCCTTTTACGCATTTCTTATATGAATTCGTTCGTTTCGGAGTTAAGCAAGCGTGGGCTTGTTTGTTTGCTGGGTTGCTTTTAGGATTGCTCATTCTTACTTTTATGTTCTATCCCAAAGATGCGGTCATTGCGCGTTATGATTTTTTAGTTTTGAGCGCTATTCTCATTCAAGTCTTCATGATCCTTTTCGGATTAGAAACAAAAGAAGAAGCTAAAGTCATTTTTCTCTTTCATATAGTTGGAACTGTTATGGAAATTTTTAAAACAGCAAAAGGATCGTGGATTTATCCAGAACCTAGCATTTTAAGAATCGGAGGAGTTCCTTTGTTCACGGGCTTTATGTATGCATCAGTGGGCTCTTTCATGGCGCGTGTCAGCCGTTTATTTGATTTTGAATTCACGCATCATCCAAAGACTTCCTGGCTGGTTATTTTATCTCTGCTTATCTACGCGAATTTTTTTATGCATCATTATATATATGATATGCGCTATTTCTTGTTCGTAGGCTCGGTTATCGTCTTGGGAAGATGTACGATTTATTATAGAATATGGAAAGTACATCGCCATATGCCATTATTGTTGTCGTCATTTTTGGCTGCATTATTTATTTGGTTTGCCGAGAATATCGGAACTTTCACAGCGGCCTGGGTTTATCCTAACCAAAAGAAGGCCTGGGAGATGGTCAGCTTCGGAAAACTTGGAAGCTGGTTCTTATTGATGATTATCAGTTATACGTTAGTCGTTCTAGTTCAAAAACCGACTGAGAGAAAAGTTTAATATTTTTTCTCAGTTAATAATTTCTTCGCCTGTTCTAAATGTTCAGGTGATACATAGACACGGTCAATAGTCCGGGCCACTTCATATTTTTGGAAAATTTGTGTGGCCGAATTGATCGGAGCTGGTTTATCCCATTTATCGTATTGATCAACCACATAGATATGAGAGTCTTCGTCGCTGGCGGTGGCGTGGTACTTGGATAAGCGAATATTAGAACTGGTATATATATAGTCAATATCAGCACGGGTGAGAATCTGTTTGGCGTTACCCACGCGTTCTGGATCTTGGTTGTGAAGTTCTGTGGCCACGCGGTACGGTTTACGTTCGGCGATTCGACGAGCCCACGGATTATTCACGGTGTCGAGATGTTCATAGAGTTTGTAATCTGTATAAGGGATATAATCATCTAAATTGGCCGGAATGACGAATTTACAATCCGGAGACGATAAATACCTCATGAGCATTTCATCGTAGACCACGCTTTTATGATGGAAGTAGACCATCAAATGCATATGATGACGAGAAATCAAAAAATCATCGAACGCGTACAAAGCACGACGATTCAAAGCCAAATTAGCTTTGTAGTCTTTAATATGAATTGTTAAATTTTGAATCAACCAATCGCGATCAATATTTCCGTAACTGATTCCACAGAAATAAGAATCACGTTCTAAGTAATCCATACGATCAGCATCGAGTTCAGAACTGACAATTTGAGAAAGGAGAGGACGGTAATTAATTTTACCATCGGTAAAAACAGATTCATCACAAAATAAATTTTTATCAATTAAACAGGCAACATGGTAAGGGTCGATATCTAAATAATGTTTTTTAATTAAAGTCGCAATATTTGAATCCGTCACAAACTTAATCGTGTAATCTTCGTGATTTGCGATGCGCTCTTGATTGATTTTTTGATCT
>CALMPX010000352.1 GCA_937871355.1 uncultured Bdellovibrio sp. | reverse complement strand
TACGGCGCCATCTTTATGATTAACGCCGAAACAGGCGAAGTTCTAGCCATGGCCAGCCAGCAACGAGGCAATCCCAACGGTGAAAATCTCAATTTAAAAGCGTCTTACCCCGCCGCCAGTGTTTTCAAAGTTGTGACGGCAACTGCCGCGGTGGATGGCTTAAAAGTGGATCCAAAACATAGAATTGCATTTAACGGCGGAAACTATACTCTCTATAAAAGTAATGTTTTATCCGATAAAATTAATCGTTGGACAAAATTCATCACACTTAAAGATGCTTTTGCTCGTTCGATCAATACCGCTTTCGGCCGCTTGACTATGGAGAATTTAAATCCGGCCGTTATTTCTGAATACACCGATAAGTTTATGTTTAACGAAGATTTAGGAACGGATTTCAACGTCGAACAAAGCCAAGCGACTATTCCTAAAGAAAAAGGGTTTGAACTCACACAAGTGGCTTCTGGTTATAATCGACAGAACACCATGAGCCCTGTTCACGGAGCTATGATTGCTTCAGCTATTATTAACGATGGAAAAATGGTTACTCCTTATATTGTTGAATCGGTCAAGAATGATAAAAACGAAGTGGTCTACTCGGGAAAATCGACATTTAATACACCAATCATGTCAAAAACATCGGCTCTCAAAATTCAAGACATGATGGAACAAACTGTATTAACCGGAACATCTCGCAAAACGTTCAGACAAATGATACGTGATAAAAAATTTAAAGAAATTGAAATGGGTGGAAAAACGGGCCACTTCAGTGGCGTAAATCCCAAAGGAACAACCGATTGGTTCGTAGGGTATGCCACAGACGGAGATACGAAGATAGCTATTGCAACCATCACTGTGAATGTAAAAAAGTGGACGGTTAAATCGTCTGCCTTAGCACAAATGATGTTTAAAAAATATTATGAGTAACAATAAGAGCGTTATTTTTATTTCACCCCAACAACATTTCGCTGAGCTTCTTAAAGAAGCTTGTGAATACCGTAAAATGAAAATTCTTCCAGCGTCTGAAACCTATATACTCAACATGCTCAACTACTACATCGATTCACGTAACCTTTACTCACCTTTCATAAATGATGAATCCATGGACCGCCCTCCGGATACATTTGCGGAGCTTTACCTGACTGCTTTAAATTCTGAAGACCCTAAGAACCGCACGTACATGAAAATTTTAGCCGATAAAGCACTTTATCTTTCGGGCTTCTTCGGAGATTCGTTGCAAAAAAAATCGGTTGATATCGATTACTACATGGGAATTGGGGCTTCGGCCTACTCGAACCTAGCCGCTTGGACCAAAGAAGAAACAACCGCCGCCGTCTATTCGACATTCTCTAAAAAATTTATCGATTACGCAGATCTCTTAAGTTACATCAGCGATAAATCAGCGCTTCAATCTGAACAGAACATCCTGAAGCTCTATGAGCGCTACATTAAAACCGGTTCAGACTTGGCTCGCGACAAACTGACCGAACTGGGTGTTGTCACGGATTCAAAAGAACAATTGAAAATCAAAAAAATCTAATATAGTTTAAGCGCCATGAGCTTAAGTCATTTAATCATTCTAGGTATTGTGATGTTGGTGGTTATTCCACCTGAAAAATTACCTGAAATCATGCGTAATATCGGCCGCTTCGTGAACGATCTTAAGCGACAAACCAACGGTATTTTCACCGAAGTAAATAAAGAATTCACTGATATCAAAAAAGACTTAACTCCTGAAATTCGCCTGACACCGTCAGATATGCTCAAAAAATTAAATGATAAAAATGAAACTGTAAATAACGTCACAGTTTCATCAGATGATGCGACGAAAACAGATGCCGAAGCGAAAACGGATCACAAATCATGAGTGCTCAAAAGACAAATGAAACTGAATCCATGGGTCTTGTTCAGCATATCGCCGAATTAAGATTTCGCCTTACTCGCGCCGCCCTTTTTATTTTAATCGGTACTATTGTTTGCTGGGGATTTAGCGAACACATTTTTAATATTATTCGTCACCCCATTCAGCCCTACTTACCTAATGGCGGCTTAGTTTTCACCGGGCCCATTGATAAATTCATGGCTCATATCAAATTAGCATTTATTGCAGGAATGATTCTATCGGCGCCACTGTGGCTTTATCAATTATGGAAATTTATTTCGCCTGCGCTTTATAAAAATGAAAAAAAATATGCCGCTGGATTTATTTTATTTGGAACTTTTCAATTTATTCTTGGCGTCGTCTTTTGTTATTTTATCGTTTTCCCCATGGCGTTTAAATTCTTAATGACCTTCGGTGGAGACATCGACAAACCCATGATCACCATTGATAGCTATCTGGGCTTCTTCACTCAAACAGCGGTTATTTTTGGATTAACATTTGAGATGCCGGTGGTGATCACTTTCTTAGGGGCCATGGGCTTGATCAGCCAAGAATTCCTTAAAAAGAATCGTAGGTACGCCGTCGTATTTATGACTATTCTATCGGCCATTGCTGCCCCGCCAGATGCCTTAAGCATGGTTCTTTTACTTGTGCCGCTCTGGGTGATGTATGAGATATCCGTTTTTATGGTGGGGATGTTTGGGAAGAAGTCCTGAAGCTTAGATCAAAAATTGCGATTTACTTTGAATCCGATGACTTCCACTTTATGGATCAACTCATTCATATGAGTTAAACTTTTAGTTCGTAATAAAGTATCATTACCGACAAGTAATTTAAACTGATCGTAACCTTTTGAATCCATGGTCTCAGGTATAGTCTCTTTAATCAGATTTAAACCAAGATCTTGAGCGTCTAATAAGCGAGCATGACCATTACCATTTAAATACTCAACAAACCGCCCGCCTCGTGTAAACTGCAGACTAGCTAAACCTTTTTTAAAGACGAGATAGGCGCAACCCAAACAACAGAACGTCATTAAAAAGATGAGTACACGTACTAGTGGTCTATTTTCCAAGTTAGTATCAAAAGACATCGAAAAAATGAACGCAGATGCAAAAATGAGAAATACCAATAAGAAGTATGTTCGGGATTTAAGTGGAGAAACGTTCAATCCATTTTGCACGTCATTGAGCGCAAATGTTTCGATCGGGCCTAAAAGTGGATTTAAATCAGGTTCCTGATTTTTTTCAAATTGAACTAGTTTCATTGAACTTTGTCTGGGGAAATGCCATAAAAAATTTCATCTAAGTAGATCAAGAGCGACTGGCGCAGCTCTTCGACTGTAAGGTTTTCAGGATCTGCTTCCAGCGCTTTGAACGCTGCGAAAAGCTCAGTCTCAATGACTTCCACGTCAATCTGTGAATGCTTTGAAAACTTATCTAGAACTCGTCCCATGCTTGCCTCCGTGCTAGCTTGGTTAAAGGGGTGTTTCGTTCTTGACCCCTCGCCCTAAACGGCCGATCCATGGCCGTTTTCATACATATATGACTCTTCCATCAAAACAAAGGGTTAGAAACAGGGCAATTTATAAATGAAGAACATTCAAAAGTTAGCCGCTCGTCGAGTCTGTAAGGGTAAATGGGCGAAACAGCATGTGTTACCTTGACAGAATGGGGTCCAACTTCATATTGATGTCCAATCAATTTAATTAAAAAACCGTGGGGTCATAGACTGACGGTTAATTACACTTTCCTGGAGGAAAAAATGGCTAAAGAATTAGGCGTTCGCCCGTTACACGATCGTATATTAGTACGTCGTATGGAAGAAGAAACAAAAACTGCTGGCGGTTTATTCATTCCTGATACAGCTAAAGAAAAACCTCAACGCGGTGAAATCGTAGCTACTGGAAAAGGTCGCATCACTGAAGATGGTAAAACATTACCTTTAGAAGTTAAAGTCGGCGATAAAGTTCTTTTCGCTAAATATGCTGGAACTGAACTTAAGTTTTCTGGCGAAGAATTTTTGATGATGCGCGAAGAAGACATTTTAGGCATCGTACAATAATTATCATTTCAGATTTATAAATTAAGAAAACAAACTAGGAGATATCAATGAGCAAAATTATCGTTTTTTCTGAAGATGCAAGAACACACATCCTTAAAGGTGTAAACACTCTTGCTAACGCTGTGAAAGTGACACTTGGACCTAAAGGTCGTAACGTCGTTATCGACAAATCTTTCGGTTCACCACTCATCACTAAAGATGGTGTGACAGTCGCTAAAGAAATCGAATTAGAAAATAAATTCGAAAACATGGGCGCGCAAATGGTTAAAGAAGTCGCTTCTAAAACTAATGACGAAGCCGGAGACGGAACAACGACAGCTACTGTACTAGCACAAGCGATTTACCGCGAAGGTGCTAAATTAGTTTCCGCTGGCCACAACCCAATGTCGATCAAACGTGGTATCGACAAAGCCGTCAGCCTGATCATCGATGAATTAAAAAACATGGCAAAACCAGTTAAAGGTTCAAACGAAGTGGCTCAAGTGGGAGCGATCTCGGCGAATAATGATAAAGAAATCGGAACAATGCTGGCGAACGCGATGGATAAAGTCGGTCGTGAAGGCGTGATCACGATCGAAGATTCAAAAACAGCAAAAACCGAAGTCACAACTGTTGAAGGTATGCAATTTGACCGTGGTTACTTATCCCCTTATTTCGTAACAAATGCAGAAAAAATGGAAGCAGTTTTAGAAAATGCTTACGTTCTTA
>CALMPX010000351.1 GCA_937871355.1 uncultured Bdellovibrio sp. | reverse complement strand
GAGAAATACCAAAAACTTTAGTTTAATAAATCGAGTGGCTCATTATGAGACGTTTTCGACTTAGAACTAAACCCCAAGCTTTTGTTTAATCACAGCCTCATCGATCACATCAACATGCAATTCAACTTGCTTGTTGCGACTGAGATCGCCGCGCTTAATTTCAATTTGTTTTTTGGGAACTTTGAGAAATTCTGATAAATAATCAATAATGGCACGATTAGCAGCTCCATCAACGGGAGGAGCCCTCAGCTTCAGCTTAATCGCCCCGTTATGTAAACCGCAAATTTTATTTTCAGATGAATTCGGAAGAATATAGAAACGAAGAAGCACTATTCTAAATCTAAATTCGGAAGACGCATTTTCGGCATGAAGGTCTCACCTTGATCAAGCAATGATAAATGAGCTTGAGCCATGGCTTTTAAATTGGCTTCGAATTGCATTTTTGATTTTTTCAATTCTGAAATTTCTTGATACATTTTACGCAAAGAATCTTTAGCCTCTTTAACAATGATTTCCGCTTTTTGATGAGCTTCGTTCACGATGAGTTTTCCATCGCGCTCTGCCTCTTCTCTCATTTTTTCAGTGGTCTGCGTGGCCTGAGTCATGGTTTGTTGAAGCAGCTGTTCTTTGTCTTTATGATAAAGAAGATCTAATTCTTTTTCTTTCAGTGTCGATTTTAAATAAGTGTTTTCCTGAAGTAAGGCTTCAGTTTGTGCGGCAATAGCCACCAAATAATCTTCCACTTGTTCTGGGTCAAAACCCATCATTTTACGATCAAATATTTTTGCTGCGATTTCTTTTGGGAAATACTTCATCTTTCGTTCCTCCGTGAACTCAAGTGAGACCTACCTTAAGTATAGGAAACTTTTGCCGATCTCTCTAGATTAAAGCGATGCGAGACGGGTTTAACTAGACTAAGATAAGTCTGTTTCTAGACTAAAGTTTAGCGCCATCAATTGATTTTTTACGAGATTGGTATTCTTGGCTTTTAGCTAAGCTGCCTGAAGACAATCCATAGCTTTCCACTGTTTCTAGGATCAAGCTGGCTTGTTCTGACGTCTGCTGGCCATCGAGCACCTTAAGGTAAGCTGATATTTTTTGAATCAACTCAGCGCCTTGTTCATACAAGGCTTCATAGCGGATAAAACCAATATGGTGTTTTTGCCATTGGCTTAAATAAGGTAAAGCCGTTTGAGATTTCGCATTGTACATGGTATTTCGACATTCGTGATCTGGCTTAAGCCAGTGATAATTTCCAAACTGATCTTTCAATTGGACTTTATGTTTTTCGCAAGGCTTCCCGCAATCTTTAAAGCTGGTTCCACGACTCAAGAAAGCGGCGAACACACAGTGTTCCATATGAAAACTCGGCATAGCTTGATGAACGGTGACTTCTAATTTTTGTGCGTGTGAATTTTCAAGAAGTAAATTCAATTGATCGGCATTCAAATCGTAAGACACACACGCCGTCGATAATCCTTTATTCAGCAAATAATTCGCTGAAAAATGATTTGTGATATTTAAACTAAAATCACCGCGAATTTCTTTATCGAGCGGATTTATATTTTTAAAGTAATGAACCGCGCCGAGGTTACGCGCAAGAACAAAATCAGGATCCATGTTTTTTATATTTTTAAGATTTTGATATTCGTTTGGTTTCAAAATACGTGTGGTGGCAATTCCGACCTTAATTTTATTCGTTTTAAGTAATTTGATGGAATCAACATAGTCACGCCCGAATTCGAAATCTAAAATAACTGCATCTAAAGACTGAATAGAAACTTGTTTATTGATGATGGCATTAACCAGCGTGTCCACTTGTGATTTTTCACGTAAAAGCACAACCAGCTTCGTTTTTTGAATCTCGGCCGGAGTCTGAGAGACAACGGATTTTAATTGGTATTCAAAATCAAGTGGTGTTTCCCAACCATCAACTCGCGTGTGGGATCGCAATTGAACCAATTGTTCGGTCGCTTTTTGACGAAGTTGCTTCACTTCTTTATTGGAAATAAAAGCGGGATCTTTTGTCATCCAATTGAATTTGATGCCTTTCAAATTGAAAACAGTTCCACTTAAAGCCTTTAATTCATCGGTAATAATTTCTTCTGTCACGCCTTTAGTTTTAGCTAAGTCAATTTTTGCTTCGGATTGGACAGTCATGGTGTGAGAGCCATCGGTTAATGTGACTTTTAAAGGTTGATTCATTTCAACGGTCACTTCGTATTGAACTGGAATGCGCTTGAAGTAATTCTTATCATTGTATGACTTTTGAATTTCTTTTTTCTGTTCTTTATCGTGATTCAAGTAAACATCCGCATTTAAATACGATGGATCAAGGCGTAGATTATTGTCTAATCCGATTTGATACGTTTTATGACTTTTTTTATTCACAGAAAATATAAAACTGCCTTTTTCAATGTCGGATTTATTTTTACCTGTGGTGTCTTTTAATGCAAAAAGTAATCCGTCACCATTTTGAAGGGTGATTTCATTTTCAGTTTTAATTAAAATTCCATTCGGTAGTATTTCAGAAATCATTCCAATACGCGATCCACGATGCGAACTGAAGGTCCCATCAACCAGTTGTTGGTGATTAACTCCGTGCAACCAGCCCGAGAAAAATCCTCGAGAGTAATTCACAGCCATTTTATGTTTAAACTGATTCATTTCCAAATCAGTGTACTTTTCATGATTTAAAGTTTTATTCATCACGTCTTTGTAGGAACGAGCCACCGAAGCCACATACTCTGGTGATTTTAAGCGGCCCTCAACTTTAAAACTACTCACGCCGATTTCCATCAGCTCTGGAATTTCTGAAATCCCGCAAAGATCTTGCGGTGACACCAGATAATCACGATCAATCGTGTTTTGCTTCACTCCATCGACGATTAAGTCATAACTAAAACGACAGCTCTGTGCACATTGCCCGCGATTGGCCGACCGTCCTCCAATCGATTCCGAAGTAAAGCATTGTCCCGAATAAGAAACACAAAGTGCTCCGTGAACAAAGACTTCTAATTCTTTTTCTGTCGATTTTTTAATAAGTTTAATTTCAGATAATGAATTTTCTCGACCAAGGACGAAACGTTTAATATTTAAATCAGCTAAGAACTCAATCGCTAGATCGTTTGTGACCGTCATTTGAGTCGATCCATGAATCACTTGGTTCGGAGCGATTTGACGAATCAAATTCACTAAACCTAAATCTTGAACGATAAGAGCATCCGGTTTTAAAGGAAGAACTTTTT
>CALMPX010000350.1 GCA_937871355.1 uncultured Bdellovibrio sp. | reverse complement strand
AGGCTATGATTTTAGTGGAATCTGCGGACAAACAAACCGAGGAAGCCTAACTTATGGTGCATTAAAACCGTCAAGTTCAGGACTATCTATTAGCATTGGGGACGGCGGTCCAGAGACAGGAGCGACTCCTGAGCTGCGCACACATACCACGAATATAGATTTACAGAAAGCTAGCTGGATACCCTAATTTATTCTGATATCAAAGCACTGATGGCTGTTTTTCTTTTATGACAGACTGACCAAAAGATCACTTTAATCGTTTTGTCGAGCAATTTTTCTTCGTGCCGATTCCACTTTACATTTTCCTCACATTCATCTTGAAGCGAAGCCAAATTATCATATCGATCATCCGCAACGAGTAAAACAGAATCAGAGTTCATACTACGCTCTGACCAAAATCCAAACTGATGCTGCTCCCAAGCGGAACCTACCGGACGAATTTGATTTAAGTACTGCGGTCCCAAAGCCCACGTCACCTGTGCAGCGATATGAAAATCTGATGCTAATATTTCCATTTTTTCAAAATTAATTTTTTCACTGTAGATCGTTTTTGACCAATTTTTCCAACCTGTCACGTCGGCTCCGACGGTGTGACGGTATTGATTCGGCTGATCGGTCACCTGATCAAACCAATATCCCACAGGCAACATCGTACTAATAATAATCAACGACCAGTTGGTCATGATCAAAAAAATAAGAATACCCCAAACAGGCTTTGATCTTTGTTTAATTTGTTTGGAAAAAACCTGTACGATAAAAATACTCATGACAAATAAATTAAGACAGGCCCAGTAGTATCGATTTTGCCCTTGAATAGCGGATAAAAAAGAGATGGCAAACATCGGCGCGGCTGTCCACACAAAATATTTTCTCTGTTCATTGTTCGCTTTGAAAAAAGCCGCTACAGTTCCAATAACTAAAGGAATACCAAAACAAAAAAACTGTGATCCCACGTAGTTGCTTAAGTTGCGAAGATATTCTGGAAAAGTTAAAAAGCCGTGACTGTGGCGTTTAAAAAATTGGAAATAAAAAGTGGCCCAGTCATGCTGTTGATTCCAAACAAGAACTGGAATCTGTAAAAAAATGACTATCAAAACACCAATAAATAATTCTTTTTTACTTCGCTTCCAGCAAGCATACAGAAAGTAGGGAATCAATCCCATCAAAGACCATTTACTTAAGAAACCGATACCTAAAGCTACGGCTCCTTTGCGCGTCTCGCCTTGATCTAAAAAATATAGAGCTGCTAACCCCAAAGGTACACTCAAAACATCAGGAATGGATAACAGAGTTCCCATACAAAGAACCGGAGCCGAAAAGACGAACAAAAAGGCGTAACTGATCTCGCTCTCTTCGAGTTTCTTGCGACAAAAAATATAAAAGATATAACAGGAAACAAGTTTTCCAATCAGAGCCGGCAGCCGAATAACAAAAGCAGAATCGCCGAAGATCGACGTCAAACCTGTTAAAACCCAAGAGATCATTGGTGGATGATCAAAGTATCCTAAATCGGGCTTAATCGACCACGTCCAATAATAGGCTTCCGTATCCGTTAACTCGAAACGCCAAGCCAGTACTAAGGCCACGAACTGAGTGATTACCAATAAGATGAGTACTGCATTAAGCTTAATTTTATTTGAAGATGCTATCGCATCGGCCGTTGTAGAGTTCATGAGTACCGTAAAGATTAGACGCAAAATACCAGAGAATCTAGTCTTTTTTAATACTGGTGCCTGCATCTTATGCTTTGAGCGCAGAAAGTGTGTCCGAGGCCTATTTGTACTAGAATTTATGTGAAAATATTTGCATGATAAACAAAACTTTATGCCAGCGAGGCCTTATGCTTAAATGGATTTTATGTATGACTTTATTTTATCAATTTGTGAGCGCTGATATTCCGAATACTCCTCCACCTAAGCCGCTCATTATTGGCCACCGTGGAGCTTGCGGCCACCGCCCTGAGCACACTTTAGAATCTTACAAATTAGCCATCACCATGAACGCTGATTATGTTGAACCTGATTTAGTCAGCACCAAAGATCACGTCTTAATCGCTCGTCATGAAAATGAAATCGGTGGAACTACTGACGTCGAAAAAAAATTTCCAAATCGAAAAACAACAAAAACAATCGATGGAAAAGAAGTTACAGGTTGGTTCACGGAAGATTTCACTTTAAAAGAAATTAAAACTTTACGGGCGAAGGAACGATTAGATTTTCGCGATCACAGCTTTGACGGACAATTTGAAATTCCAACCTTTGAAGAAATTTTAACTTTAGTTCAAGCAGAATCAAAAAGATTGAATAAAAAGATTGGTGTTTATCCTGAGACTAAGCATCCAAGTTATTTCCAAAGTATTCATTTATCCTTAGAAGAGCCTTTAATAGACCTACTTAATAAATTTAATTTAAATGATAAAAAGTCATTTATATTTATTCAATCGTTCGAATTAACTAATTTAAAAAAATTAAAAAAGATGACTCCTTTACCTTTAATCTATCTCATTGATGACCCAGAGCTTGTTCCCTACGATCATGTGTTAGCTAAAGATAAGCGGACTTATTTAGAAATGTTAAAACCCGTAAATTTAAAAGAGATCAGCTTGACGGCTTCAGGCATTGGACCCTACAAACGTTATATTATCCCAGCTGATAGTAAAAATCATTCGTTACCTTCAACCAGTTTAATCCAAGATGCCCATGCCGTTGGATTAAAAGTTCACCCTTATACATTTAGAAGTGAAAGCAAATATTTGCTAACTGACTACAACAATGACCCGACTGCTGAATATCTGGCTTATTTCGAATTAGGTGTTGATGGATTATTCACAGATTTTCCCGATGCAGCCAATAAAGCCTGGGATAATTATGCGGCAAAAATTATTAATAAACCGCATGAATCATTAGGACAATTTATAGAGAACATGAAAAAAAAGGATAAAAAATGATTCGTCAATTTACCAATCTTGTTCTCACTTTTTTAAATATAATTTTATTTCATCAATTTGCGATCGCAGATGTGGTTTTAACTCTAGATGAAAGATTAAGTAATAAGTTGGATAAATCAGGAATGATGGGAAAAAGTCTTGTCCTTGTAATTGGAGCTGTAGGGATAATTAGTTTGGTCTATATTTTAGTTTTAAAGAAAAAAAAAGGATAAAAAATGATTCGTCAATTTACACTTATAATTTTAGCTTTAACCATTTTTTCTTGCACAAAAAAAGATGATAAAGCCGTTGTTTGGATTTACACATCTCTCTACAAAGACACGGTGGCCGATGTGCAGCCTCAGCTGGAAAAAGCTTTCCCCGATATCAAAGTTCAATTTTATCAAGCGGGCTCTGAAGAAGTAGCCGCTAAAGTTCAAGCGGAAAACTTATCAGGGAAAATTCAAGCTGATGTTCTCATTTCTTCCGATCGTTTTTGGTACGAAGATATGGCGGAACAAAAAAAATTAATGGCTTATAAACCAAAAAACAGCGAAAAAGTGGATCCTTTGTTTAAACACCCTGAAGATTTTTACATTACCGTCAGCTTCCCTGTTATGGTTTTGGCTTACAATAGCGATGGCGTAACGGAAAAAGACGCTCCTAAAACATTTAAAGAACTAACTGATAGCAAATGGAAAGACAAAGTTTCTATCGGAAGTCCTTTAGCTTCGGGCACAAGTTTTACCACAGTGGCTTTTTTAGTTGAAAAATACGGCTGGGATTATTTCACTTCCTTAAGAAAAAATAATATCATTGCTGAAGGCGGAAATTCAGGAGTCATTCGTCGTTTACAAAGCAAAGAGCGACCGGTGGGAATCGTCTTGATGGAAAATGTTCTTCGTTTAGCAAAATCTGATCCACGGATTAAATTTATTATCCCCGCTGATGGAGCTGTGATTCAAACGAACGTTTTGGTTTTAGTTAGAAAAGAAAGCGATGCCAGCAACGCACAAAAAGTAGCTGATTGGTTCTTTACCGAAGCCGGACAAACGGCTTTGACTAAATCTTTTATGTATTCGGGAAATGCCTCTATAAAATTAGACACCGCACCTGATTTCTCTGAATTGTTAAAGACAGCGAAACCTTGGTCTCGTGAATTCATCTCTAAAACTATGAAAGAACGTGAGAAAATTAAGGATCAATTTTCTAAAATTATTTTTTAATGAAAAAAGTATTTTATGCGCTTTGCCTTATTCTGATTGCGGGATTCTTCGTTGCCCCCCTGGGCAATATGTTTTTTATTCCTACACTGTCTGATCTACTCAGCGTTCTTCAAAATGAAAACACCCTAAAAGCCGCTCAAAATACTTTTTTAGTTTCGACAGCGGTCAGCGTATTTTGTCTACTGTTAGGTTTACCTCTGGCCTGGTTACTCACCCGAACAGATCTTCCCTTTAAGTCTGTTTTACGTTCCCTATTTTGTTTACCTTACGCCATACCTCCTTTTGTTGGCGCCATTGGTTGGATCATTTTAGCTAACCCTACTAGCGGCGTTTTAAATCAGTGGTTAGGACTTAACTTAAATATTTATTCTTTTTGGGGGCTCGTCTTTGTTGAAACGAGTTTTCTTTTTACCTTTGTTTTATTAACGGCGCTGACAGTTTTAGATCGTATGGATTCCTCATTGGAAGAAGCAGCTCGCTTATCTGGTGCCAATGGTTTCCGTGTTTTCATCGATATTGGATTACCTCTTTTAAAGCCTGCGATCATCAGTGGTTTTATTCTTTCTTTTCTTTCTACCGCAGCCAGCTTCGGCGTACCGGCACTTATTGGAGGCCCGGCTCGTCTTTATTTATTCACGACTCAAATATACACCTATCAAAGAATGGGGACGGCCAACGGACTGCAAATGAGCATCGCTGTATCGGTTTTCTTAGGACTGGTGACTTTAGCTTTATTATTTTTATCGCAAAAAGTTTTTGGACAAAATAAAAACTATACCGTCGGAGGAAAAACGGCTCGCCCCTCATTAGTTCCCCTTTTAAAATGGAAAATGCCGATCACTGTTTTATTACTTTCAATTTTTACTATTATTTTTATTTTACCTCTTTTAGGCGTTTTACTTTCATCTTTAAGCTCGGTTCAAGGATCATGGAATCTCAAACAACTCACATTCACTAATTATATTCGCGTCTTATTTGAAACCGAAGAAACGGTACGCGCCTTGACGCAATCTTTCGCTTTGGGATTAGGTGCTGCCGTCATTTGTACCGTGTTCGCCTTTTTCTTTAACTATTTTATTTATCGCACCAACTGGAAAGGCAAAAGCTTTGCGAACCTGGCTTTGAGTATTCCGTTCTCAACTCCGGGAACAGTGTTAGCATTAGCCCTGATCTTAGCTTTCAGCCGCGGTTTCTTTGGTATAGGTCCTTCATTATACAATACCCTCGCGTTGATATTAATAGCTTACGTGGTCAAATACTCGAGCCTCAGCATGAAAACAATTGGTGATGGTTACCAACAAATCCATCCATCTTTAGAGGAAGCAGCTCGCATTTCCGGAGCTGGTTGGTGGCACGTGATGATGACGATCTACCGGCCTATTTTAAAAACGGCCCTGATGGCCTCATTATTCTTAGTCTTTATGCCGGTGATCAGTGAATTAACCATGACTATTTTATTAACTGGTCCCGGTTTAGAAACGATCGGAACTTTGATTTTTCAATTCCAAGAATATTCAGACATGGGTGGAGGCGGAGCTTCCGTTTTATCTGTGTTAGTCGTGTTGTTTGTTCTCACTCTTAATTTTATTTTGAAAATACTTTCCAAAGGACGGTACGGTTTATGAGTCAAGTCACCTTCAACCAAGTCAGTAAAGAGTATAAACATAAAAAAGAACCTTCAGCCTGGGCCGTTAAAGATTTTAATTTAAAAATTAATAACGGTCAGTTCGTCAGTTTCTTAGGTCCTTCAGGCTGCGGCAAAACCACCACTTTAAGAATGATCGCCGGGCTTGAAGAAAACACTCATGGTCAGATTTTATTTGATCAGGATATTGTTTCTGACCCACAAAATAAAAAATTTCTGCTTCCGGAGAAAAGAAATGTGGGTATGGTTTTCCAATCTTATGCCGTATGGCCTCATATGAATGTTTTTGATAACGTCGCCTATCCGCTCAAATTAAAAAAAATGAATTCGGAACAAATTAAAAAATCGGTTTTTGATATTTTAGAAATCGTTGAAATGAAAGGTCTAGAGTACCGCAAGTCTCATGAACTTTCCGGAGGCCAGCAACAGCGTATTGCTTTGGCTCGTGGTTTAGTCATGCAACCCCGCATCTTACTTTTAGATGAACCACTTTCCAACTTAGATGCTAAACTTCGTGAAAAAATGCGTAAAGACATTCGCGAAATTCAACAGCGTCTGAAACTGACCATGGTTTACGTGACTCACGATCAAAAAGAAGCTTTTCAAATGAGTGATCAAGTTGTGGTGATGAATAAAGGCTCGATCGTGCAAGTAGGATCTCCGGATGAAATTTTGAATCATCCAGCGAATGAATTTGTAGCGGATTTTATAAAATGACGAAACTCGCTCAAATTCTTGTTGTTGAAGATGAGTTAGAAATCAGCCGCCTGATTGAAATGATTCTTTTAAAAAAAGGTTACTCTGTCGTCACCATCCACGATGGCATAAGTGCTTTAAATCTTCTCAAAAATAAAAATTTTGATTTAGTCCTTTTGGATTGGATGCTGCCTCAACTTTCAGGTATTGATGTGATTTGCGAACTACGAAAAAATAATAATCAAATTCCGGTGATTTTTATCACCGCCAAAACTCAACCCGAAGATATTGTTCTCGGTCTTGAATCCGGTGCCGATGATTATTTAACTAAGCCCTTCGAAAGTGCGATCCTCTTAGCGCGAGTGGAATCAGTTCTTCGTCGATATCATATTCATAAAAAATCAACAATGACTCCATCCTTTAATCGCCTCAGCTATCGGTCTTTATCGATGAACTTAGATACACACGAAGTCAGTTTGGATAACGCTCCACTTCATTTGACTCGCTCTGAATTTCGTATTCTGAACGAGTTAATCACCAATTGCGAAAAAGTTCTCACTCGTGATCAGTTAGTGGAAAAAACTCAAGGCGAGGGCGTCAATGTGACCAATAGAACCATTGATACTCATGTCTTTGGTTTAAGAAAAAAATTAGGAGATAAAAGCGACTGGATCGAAACCATACGTGGCGTCGGCTACCGATTGATGGCCGAATAAGCACGAATCTAAATCCTAACACAATCCTAACATGCATCGGATATGCGATCAGCTAGTATGGCCATTAAAGGGAGTCCTCCTATGAAAGTCATCAGTTTATGTTTATTTACAACCTTAAATGTTTTTGCCGCGACACTCATCAACGGAGCTGGAGCGACTTTTCCTGAACCCATTTATACAAAATGGTTTGCCGAATTTAAAAAAACAGATCCCGACACTTCGATTAATTATCAAGGCATCGGCA
>CALMPX010000349.1 GCA_937871355.1 uncultured Bdellovibrio sp. | reverse complement strand
CAACCAGTCCGCCTTTATTCAGTTTTTTATTTTTGCAATATCTATCGCGTTCTTGACGATAGTCGTTGTTAATCCTTTTTTTAAAGCCTATGACGTTAGGCTTCAAAAAACGAAGGGTGTTGAAAGCGTTGCAAAAGACACGATAGAAGAAACAAAAAATCTAAATCTTATTTTTCAATCTAAAGCCCGCGAATCAAACGACAAGATTAGAAGTATTTATGATACTGAAAAAGGCGCCGCTCAAAAAATATCTGAAGAAATTATTAAAACAGCTAAGGCTGATGCAGATAAAATTATCTCGAGCTCTCGAATAGAAATTTCTAATCAAGTCCATCAGTCAAAATCTCAGGTGGCTTCATTGTCTCAAGAGATCGCGACTCAGCTGACTCAAAAATTTGAAGGCGGTCTATAATGAAAAAAGCCTCAATTATTTTTCTTATTCTTGTGGGAATTCAAATCTGCGCCTTCGGATCAGAAAGTGCTCACGGAGCCCACAATGAAAATGCAATTCCTACTGAAACGATCATGTATCAAGCGATCAATCTTGGAATTTTACTTATAGGTCTTTTCTTCGCCGTCAGAAAATCAGTCGTCGCTCTATTTAAAGATCGTTACGCAAATTACAACGACCAAGCTGCAAAAACAGAGGCGGCCACTAAATTAGCCGAAGAAGCCTTGTCTGATATTAAAAATCGCATCAACCAGCTGCAAACTTCAGAATCAACAGCTATTAATAATGCGCAGGCAGACGCCTTGGCGTTGAAAAATAAAATGATTCAAGAAACTCAACATCAGGCCGAAAAACTCAAAGCAGACACAAAATTAATCGTAGCAGCTGAATTAAATAATGCTAAAGACGAAATTCGCAAAGAAATCATTAACGCTTCGATTGAAATTGCCAAGGGCAACATCAAGAACTCAGCGGCGGCCATCACTAAAAAATCTGAGCAAGGTTTTTTAAGTGACCTAGCGAAAACAAAACAGGTGAGCTTATGAAGTCTAATGTTGTTACGAATAAATATGCGAAAGCTTTGTTTGATGTTACTTATGCCAATGGAAAATCAGGCGAAGTGGCCAATCAATTATTAGAGCTTTCAAAAGCATTTAATAATGCGCAGGCCGTTACTTTTTTTGAAAACCCATTCAATTCCCACGCCGATAAATTAATGGTGTTAAATAACACGCTTGAAGGCAAAGCCGCTCCGGAAGTTATTAATTTCATGACTTTATTGGTTGATAAAAACCGCATGGGTTTGGTTTCAGAAATTGCTAAAGAATATTCAACTTTGGTTCAGTCGGCAGCCGGAATCACGAAAGGTAAAATCTACTCTTCGGTGACTTTAGACGCAGCCTACGTTCAGCAAGTTGAAGCCACGGTTTCTAAAGCTTTGAATCGTAAAATTGAATTATCATTCGAAAAAGACGAGACGCTGATTGCCGGATACAAAGTGCAAGTAGGCGGTTGGACTTTGGATGATTCGGCGAACACACATTTAAAAATTTTAAAAGA
>CALMPX010000348.1 GCA_937871355.1 uncultured Bdellovibrio sp. | reverse complement strand
CCTGTATTAAACTGGTGATCTGCTCGGCGGGTATAAGGCTCGGCGTGCCACCTCCGAAATAAAGAGTGTCGAGCTTTCGAGGCGCAAAAAATTTTTGGCCCAGAGCCATCTCTTTTTTGACAAGTTCAACATATTTTTCTGAAGGAATAATTTCAGTATGGACGTAAGTCGCAAAATCACAGTATGTGCAGCGCTGCAAACAATAGGGAATGTGAATATAAACGCCAAACTGTTCTGTTGCAGCCGCTACCGTTTGATTTCCTATTGAATTACGAGATAAAATACGAGAGCCAGACATGAACATCTTATAGATAAGGATCTCGCATGAAGCAAACGATATTTGAATTAAAAAATAAAATGAAAGTCATTTTAGTGCCGAGTCATAAATCACCCGTCGTGAGCGTACAAATGTGGGTCAAAACCGGTAGTGCCGACGAGAAAAAAAACGAAGAAGGTATCAGTCATTTTATTGAACATCTCGTTTTTAAAGGAACTGAAAAATATAAAGTGGGCGAGATTGCAAATATTATTGAAGCCTCAGGAGGAGAATTAAACGCCTACACTTCTTTTGATCAGACGGTATTTTATGTGACTATTTCTAAAAATTATTTAGACACCGCTGTCGACGTGATAGCTCAGATGATGGGTCATCCCACATTTGATCAAGACGAAGTTCACAGCGAGCGCGAAGTCGTTTGTGAAGAAATTAAGATGGGGATTGATTCTCCGAGCCGCTCAGCTTCGCAGTTGATGTTTAAGTCTGTTTTTAAAAAACATGCTTACGGCATTCCTGTGATTGGATATGAAAAAAATGTTCGCTCATGGCCAGTGAAGAAAATTCAAAAATATTTTAACTCGCGCTATGTTCCTTCGAACATGACATTAATTATTTCTGGGGATTTTAATTTAAAAGAGACAAAAAAAGATGTGACTGATGTTTTTTCAAAGTTTGCGTCACATAAGTTAATTAAAGTAAAGCGCGTTAAAGAGCCGATACAGAAGGCCCCCACTTTTTCAGGCGCAACTAAAGATATTGTTGAAACAACATTACAAATGGCTTGGCCTGCGCCGAACGCAAAACATAAAGATGTTCCCGCCTTAGAAGTCTTAGCGATGATTCTGGGCCAAGGGGAAACGTCACGCTTATATTCTAAACTTCGTTTAGAAAATAGTTTAGCCAACAACGTCTCTGCCTATACCTATAATCCAGTGGATAGCGGACTATTTACCATCAGCTCAAAATTAACAGATCAAAGTATGCCAGAACTTTTCACCGCGCTTTTTACAGAAATTGAAAGAGTTTTAAAATACGGTATTACTTGGGAAGAATTAAAAAAAGCCGTTATTAATATTTCATCGGAGCAATTCTACTCGATTGAAACTGTCGACGGCATTGCCAATAAAATTGGAACTGAATATTTCTACCTTAATGACACAAAAGCCTATGAAAAATATTTATCTAAAATTCAACAGCTTCAGCCTAAAGATATTCAAAAAGTAGCGGTAAAATACTTAGATATTAATAAAACAAACTTCAGTATTTTAAATAAAAAAACAAAAGTTGATCAAATTGCCAGCCTTAAAGAGGGTTTAAAAATTTGGAAACAAGTTAAAAAAAGCAAAATTCCATTATTAGAATTTAAGGACAAGCCGATCAAAATACCGAAGATCAAATTCAGCGCGCCTCCCAAATCAGGTGAAACAAATATTGAGTTTTACAAAACAAAAAAAGGCACCGAAATTTTATTTAAAAAAATTACCGATACGCCAACCGCGTCGGCTAAAATTATTTTCGGTGGCGGAAGCCGTTTAGAGTCTGTCGATCAACAAGGATTAACGGAAATGCTCACGCGCATTTGGCCGTCGGCCACTGAAACAAAAAATGAAGCAGAATACTTAAAAATTATAGAAGAGTCAGCGGCGGGACTCAATTCATTCGGCGGAAAAAATACGAACGGGCTTTCGGTTGAATATATGAAGCCCTTTGAAAAAACCATGCTGGATTTAACCGCGGAAGTCGTCACTAAGCCGGTTTTATCTCAAGATATTTTCACCCGTGAGATGGATGTGCTTAAAAAACAAATTCTATCGAAACAAGATAATCCTTCATATTTATGTGGTCGCCAGTTTTTGCAAATGATGTTCCCGCAGACGGTCATGTCTTATGAGCAAAGCGGGACGCTTGAAACTTTAAACAATATCAGCCTGAAAGATGTCGAAAAATCGTTTAACAAATTCAGAGCCATCGGAAATATGCAAGTTGCAGTGGCCGGCGATTATGATCGCTCTCGTTGGATCGACATCGTTGAGAAAATGGAAGACTCATTCACGCTTCATGGCCGCCAATTAAAAAGTGTACCTATCGCGAAACTCGCTGAAAATAAAGAACAGTTTTTAAAAAAAGATAAAGAACAATCTCATGTGATGATCGGCTGGAACGGCGTTTCGCTCACGGATCCACGTCGTTACATTTTACAAATCATGCAAGCCGTTCTTTCTGGTCAAGGTGGTCGATTATTCATCGAATTACGTGATAAAAATTCATTAGCGTATTCAGTGTCACCAATTAAAATGGAAACATTAGAGACAGGTTATTTCGGTGGATACATTGCGTGTTCTCCGGATAAAGTGACTAAAGCAGTGGCCATGTTTAAAGAAGAATTTAATAAGCTCACGACCACACTCATTTCGGAAGATGAATTAGAGCGCGCGAAAAAATATCTCATCGGCCAGAATGATATCGGATTACAAAGAAAATCGTCATATTGTAATATGATTGCCTTTGATCATTTTTACGGAAACAGCATTGATGATAATTTGCACGTGCAGAAAATCTATAATGCAATTACTCGCGAAGATGTACGCCGTTTAGCTGCCGAATTGTTTACAAAGAATTATGTGACCAGTGTTGTAGGGCGCGAATAGTTCTACAATACGCTTCGAACCATATGGATAACCTTTTGGCGTTTATCCACATTAAAACTCACATCATTGAATGTTTCAGTGACTTGTTTGTCACGACCTAACCCGCTTAATTTTAAATTATATTTTCCCGGACTCACAGGAATACGAATAATTTGAATGGTGTTTGGTAAAAACGACCACTGGCGAAGATCGGCACGATCAGAAGCGACCATTCCCACTAAAGCCACAAATCCTAAAAGGGCATCCTTATCACCAATTTGTTTCGCAACAACCTGCTTGGCGACACGTGCAGCTAACCGGCGCGCAATCAGTGAAGCTTGGTCTGCATTCAGAGAGGCGCGAGAGGCCTCGGCCACACTATATATAGTATCACTTAAATAACTTTTATTTGGCTTAGTTTGATCTTGTTCATAAAGATCAATTGCTAATTTTTGAGTGATGTTTGGCACATCGACCAAATAGGGAAACAGGGGGGACTGTGGATTTTCTAATTTTTGAGGACCCCAGCCTTGAAGATAAACCAGAACAATTTCAGATTTCGATTTTGAAGACTTGGCTTCTTGAATTTCTTCATTCGTGGCATTTATTTTTTTAACCAAAGTATTAAATTCATCAATGCGATTCGCATTCCAGCAGGTTGCTAGCATTTGAATACCAACATCGCGGAACTGGGTGGCGGTAAAGTAGGCGTCCTTATAGTCAATGCAGGCATCGTCGTATTGTCCAGTCGATTCCCAGATCAATCCCGATAAGTATTTAGAAAAAGAATTGAGTTCGAAATTTTTACGTTCTTCGTTTTTAAATTTTGAAAATTTTTGATTCATTCGACGAACTTCGACTAATGCGGCGTCGGTATTTTTCAATTGAAGAAAATTGAGGGATTTTGATGCGTTTAAAAATAACCTTTCAAAGGTGTCACCTTTGTAGGTCATCATGCCTTCACTCGATAAGGTCGCCGCGGCGACTTCGGAAACAGACGTATAGTCTTTAGAATCGGCTAAATTTTCTGCCTGAGTAAAGACTTGATTGCTTTCGGGGTATTTTTCGCAGATTTGAAGAGTTGTTCCGTGTTCCATCAGTAAGGCCAACTGGTCTACGCCAGAGGGCTCGCTGAGTTTCGAAATAGTCTCGATGGCCTGAGGACAGTTTCTACTTTTTAAATAATTCTTCGTCGGCGCCACCTTGTTTTGATAAGAGGCGCACCCGAGCAATACAAAAGGGATAAAAAGTAGAATTTTCAAAAATTATAAACCGATTGATTTCTTTTTGAATGTTTTACGAATTTGTTTTTGATCCGTCCAAACAATACGTGTTGTCTTCAAATCAGTCATGTTCAAAGTTATTTTGTAATAAACTGATTTATCTTTTCCAACTTCTTGTACGATAGAATCGATACGTCCATTGATGATGTAATCAACACCGATTTGTCCGCCAGCGCCTTTTTTAGTTTCTTTCGAGACCATTCCTGAATTTTGGTAATCATACTCATCTGAAATATCTTTACGAGCTTCTTTGTCGATGAAAGAAACTTTGCCCGAATTAGTCAATTCAACGCGCACCATGTCCATAATGCTTTGAGTATCGATGTGTTCAGATGTTTTGTTTTGTAAATTTGTCACCATAACATCTGGTGGTGTTTTTGCTGTCACTACTTTGGCACTTTTTGTTAAGGATTCGACCATCGCTTTAACAACGACTTGCATGTCAGTTTCAGACCATTGGTCGTTCATGAGATTTTCTTTATTAGCGTCATCGTATTGACCTTTAACGAAAGCTTTAGGGCCGCAGCTTGTTAATAACGTAGCCGATACTATTGATAGGGTAACTAATTTTGTTAAGTTCATTTTATTTCCTTTGGTTAAGTTGAACCTGTTAATACTTATTTATCTTTTTCAAATTTGATGAGAACGGCTCCGGACTCAACCGCATCTCCTTGTTTTACGCAAATCTCTTTAATTGTCACATCAGCTTGGGCGCGCATTTCATTTTCCATTTTCATAGCTTCCATGATCAACAAAGGTTTCCCGGCTTTAACAGTGTCGCCAGCCTTAACGAAAATCTCAATAATTTTTCCGGGCATTCCCGTCTTAAGATGAGCGTCAACGCCCATGCCGCCACCCTTTTTAAGCGACGCGTGCAAGAGCATTTCATCGTTGAAAATATTGATCGTACGAAACGAGTTACGGGTATAAACAGTGTATTCCGTATCTTGTCCGACCACATCGATCAAATAAGATTTCCCGTTAAACAAAAAGCTAATATATTCTTCGGCGCTTTTGTAATCATTTTTAGAAATATCATGGTGAACCCACTCGTGATCTTCTTTTTGTAATGACACTTTCCAAGAATTACGATCTTCGTGAACGTCGACTTTATAGTTATATCCATTTAATTTTGCTTCAAAATACATATCTACTTCCTATGTGCGTAGCTGGATTTTTCGTCCAGTACGTCTCCAGTTGCTAGCCACATTATAGCGACGAACATCTTTTGATTTTCGATCTTGGTAAGCAGTGATGGCTGCCGCAATTAAAAATACGGGGTCTTCTACCGATTTGAAAATCTCTGGTTCTAAAACTTGAAAATTCTTTTCAATAAATTGAGTCGTATAAGATCCATCTAAAAACGTGGGATGATCTAATATGGTTTTGTGTAAAACGATATTTGTTTTAATTCCGGTTAAAATAAATTCGCTGAGTGCACGTTGCATACGATCGATCGCTTCTTCGCGAGTCTCTCCGTAGGTAATCACTTTGGCGATCATCGGATCGTAATAAATCGGTACTTCGTAGCCAGGGTAAGCGTAGGAATCGACCCGAAGGAATGGTCCTTGTGGATGGCGACAGGCGCGAATTTTCCCAGGGTGGGGCTTGTACGTCACGGGATCTTCCGCACAAATACGAGCTTCGATGGCATGACCTTTTTGTTTGATATCCGCTTGTTTGAAGCTTAAAGGCTTTCCTTTTGCGACCCAAATTTGTTCTTTGACGAGGTCATAGCCCGTTACCAGTTCGGTAATAGGATGTTCAACTTGTAAACGCGTATTCATTTCCATGAAGTAGAATTCTTTAGTTTTATTATCGAAAATAAATTCAATGGTTCCCGCGCCGATATAATTAATCGACTGAGCGGCTCGAACGGCCGCAGCTCCTAATTTTTCTCTAACCTCGGGAGTCACACTCGGCGAAGGAGATTCTTCGATAATTTTTTGATGACGACGCTGAACTGAGCATTCGCGTTCAAACAAATGAACCACGTTGCCATGGGTATCACCGAAAACTTGAATTTCAATATGTTTCGGGTCGTTAATAAATTTTTCAATGTAAACAGTGGGATCGGCGAAATAATTTTGTCCTTCGCTACGACAGGCCCGGAAAGCACTTTCAAGCTCTTCGTCGACGCGAACTATACGCATCCCTTTTCCACCGCCACCAGCCGAAGCTTTGATGATAATGGGATATCCGATTTTATTGGC
>CALMPX010000347.1 GCA_937871355.1 uncultured Bdellovibrio sp. | reverse complement strand
CCCGACTTTAATCAACAAATGGAAAGATTATCTAGTGAAATAGAAAAAGGATTTCGAGACATAGGTCGATAGCCATGTCTATAGAACGCTTTTGTTCTCGAAATATAATTTAAACCTAGTAGTATTGTAAATACATGAACAACATATTATACACCTTACTTTTTACTCTACTTGTCCAAAATACAGCTCAAGGAACCACCCTTTCGTGTAGTGATAATCAAAAATCTGCGACTTGTCTCGTTTGCAATTGTTATCATGAAAGTCGCGGAGAACCTTACGATGGTCAAGTGGCCGTTTCAAAAACAGTCCTTTCCCGGGCTGAAAGTAAATCTTCAGAGTTCCCTGATACAATTTGCGGAAACATCTATAAAAAATGGCAATTTAGTTGGACTAACGATAAAAAAAGTAACGACATTGTTGTTGATAATAGCGAACTCGTTTCACTTTATAAAAATCCGAACTACGTTCAAGACTTAATTGAGAAACAAAGATTGTTTCACAAAACGAAAAGTGAAAAGTATCGCCTCTCTAATACCGAAGCTTACATCATTTGCCAAGACTCTAGCAAAGTGGCTATGTATGAAGGTGGCAATGGTTTACTTTATTTTTATAATCCAGACCAAGCCACGCCAAAATGGGCTCGAACACATAAAAATTGTGGTCAAGTAGGACACCATATCTTTATGGTTCCACCTCAAAGTAAATGCCCGGCTTCATTGGGAAGAAACAGTTCGAAAACTTCACCTGTAACAACTAAAAAAAATAGTTCTATAAATTAAGGACGACTTAACATGTTTAAATTTATTTTCATTTCACTATTAATCGGTTCAACAAGTTATGGTAAAAACAGTCCAGCAACTGTAACCCTACCCCCAGAAGCACACCAGACTCTTACAAAATGGAATTCGAAATTTAAAGCTTTTAATGATAAAGATTACAGCCAAGCCATTCTTGATCTATTCGAAAAAAATGAACACCCTTCGATTTTATCGGCTGATTTAAATAACGATAAAATAGATGATTTTGTAGTTTTAGGTCAGGATAACAAAAAACAATTTGTTATTGCACTCATAAATGAAAAAAATAAATGGATCGCTGTCGAAGTAACATCTTGGTCTGAAAAAAATATTTCAAAAACGGAGATAACAAATCCGACAACAAATAAAAAGGAAATAACCGTTCCAATCTACATTAGCATTGCAAAAGACGGTTTAGCTGAAAAAATTAAACCGAACAAAGCTATTCAAGTCGAAAGATACTTAGCTCAGCCTGAGTTATTTGAAATAAAAAATAATAAAGCCATTGAACTAACATTATAATATAATCTGATTAATCCTGATGAAGTGACTGACCTAGTCGAACACCCTGCTCACCCATGATCTCTTTAAATTCTTTCTTCGAAAGATTAAGAACATGATTGTAACATTTAGCATAGAATTCTTTGTAATCCGTATAACCGTTCCAAAATGATTTAAATTCCGGAGCCGACAGCATTTCCTGTGTCGTTTCCGCCGTGGACCACTCGGTACGATTTAAAAAAGTGAGCTGATCGGAAATATCTCTAGGCGAAAAATCGAGTTGCACCAAACATTCTTCCGCTAACGACATCTCGATGTAACTGAGATAATTGCTTAATTGAGACCAACGAGCTTGTCCTGATTTTCCGCGGTCGCTGGTGCAATGATACGTCGTACATACAACGCCCCGAAATTCCCAGATCCCGCAATTTTGCGCATCCTTATTATAATAGGGACAAAGTAAATCTTCGCGTGTTCCGAAATCTTCGAATTCGCGGTTGATAAATTCATATTGAAATTTCAAAGTGGGAAAAGCACCCAATGGCAAAGTGAATTGGCGATCATTTATTTTCTGCTCAATAACCGCAGACCCAGGAAGTTTTTTATGTAAAATCCCGCCAACAGCAAAATTAGGTACAAAGGGATAAAAGGTACAGCATTTCAAATAAGGTTTATAAAGATAAAGAAAGCGCTTGTCCCGCGCCCTTAAGCAATTACCACAGGTGGCTTTTGTTTCGGTAGCATCAGATTGTAATAAATTTTTATCGAGAAGGTTTGAATAAAAATCAGGAAGAAGTTCTTTAAGTAATGCCAAAGAATGGAATTACTTTTTGAACGGCATATTTTTTTCGTTCACTTTAGCATTAGCCTGAGTTCCCGAATGGTTACGCCAATTGTATTCATTTGATTTGATATATTTCGTTTTCCAGTCATCCCATTTTTTCTTAGGAAGCTGATGAGACACACGGCCGTTTTCATCAAAAATTTCAGGGTCTTTGCCCAACAAGAAATTCGCTACTGATTTTAATATTCCCATATTATTTCCTGACCTATAATTTTTCAAAACTATAGGTCAAGTGTATCTATATTTTTGGATTTGCGCAAATATCAATAATGTCTAGGCCTTTTTCTTCGCCAGGGTATTTACCGCCTGTTAACTGCTGGAAACACTCACGTGAAGCTGACTTATAAGCTTCTTCATAACTAGATGCTTCTTTTTTAATCTGAAAAGGTTTTTTAGTTAAATCTTTATATTGGAAAGCCCAGCTCTTTTTAGAACTAACACTGACCGATGCAGGAGCACGAGAAGAGCTCTTTAACTGAGGTGAATCAGAGTAGTGATGCGTGACTGTAAAGCTCAACGCTAAGAAATTTAAAGCAAGAACAACAGTGATTTTCATGAGTTTCTTCATACAAACCTCCAGGGTTATACCAGAGTTATATGAAATCCATGTGCCAAGTAATTTGAAGTCATCTCATAACAAGACAGCCTATCTACCTGTTTCTAATTGTGATTTTTCGATATCAACCTGAGACAATCAAAAGGGTGTCTACCCTTTTGACAGCTGCATGAGTTTTCCTAACATTACTGCTTCAAAAACTCGACATCACCACTCACGCTATTGATGCTGATTTTATGCTTCGGCTCGCCGAGTTTAAGCTTCCCTTCAGAGATATGTTTTTCAAAATACGAATCCCCTTCAAGATCGCCGCTCACGGACGTGATTTCAGCTGCTAAATCAGCTGGAGACTTAAATCGAAATACAGCATCACCACTAACGGTATCTAATTTAACATTTTCAAATTGCAGACCATTAAATTCCAGATCACCACTAACGGTATTGATCTTAGCTGTTAAAGCTTTGACCTGGTCTAGTTTAAAATCACCACTCACGTTATTGATGTGAAGTTGGTCCAGCGATATATTCTTAATGACGTAATCTGCAGATATCGTTTCAATTTTAAAAACTTTATAATTATGCGGAATGGAGATCTTCAATCTTAACGCATTCGAAATCGTAATGCTTTGATCATTCACTTTAATAAAGTTATTAGTGCTATTCTTATCGTTAAATAAATCCATCAGATTAATGTGAACCTGATTTCCTTCTTGATAGACAATTTTTTTGTGATCAAAAGGTTTTAAATCTTTATGAATGCGACTGTTTAAGGTCACATGTAAGTCATTATCTTTTGATTCTGAAATTTCGATATCTCCAAAAACAACATCTAATTTAAGTTCTTGTGCATTTGTGAAAGTAAACTTTTCATCGAAACCGAAATCAACCGCGTCTTCTTCGCTCAGATTTGAATACTTATTAAGGTAATTCTTCGCATTTTTAAAATCATTTTTATTGACCATTTGAAGTAAAATCGC
>CALMPX010000346.1 GCA_937871355.1 uncultured Bdellovibrio sp. | reverse complement strand
ACGGCTACAAAACCGAAATTTTACCCAACGGCGAAAAAAAACAAATCGACACAGCTCGAGTCGGCGAACACAAAGATTTCGAACCAGGCCCGATCGCCTCGATTTCTTTTGGCGAAAAAGCTTTATTCCAATTTGTAAAAAGTGCAGGAAAATCATCAACCAGCGAAGTGATTCTTCAACAATGGCTTGAAGACGGAAGTCTTCAACTGTTTGGCGGTGAAAAATTTAAGAAGCAACTGTTTCATCGTGTTCAACGCGTCGAAGATAAAGGCATAATCTTTAAAGATCTTAACACAACTTTTTTTGAAACGCGCCGAGTGAATTTTACTTTCCGCTATGTGCCTCGTGATCACATCACGCCTTTGTCTCGTTTACCAGAAGCTCTTCGCCAGGATATTGTGCCCTACGTTTCTCAATTAGCTCATCAATCAGCGTTTTGGCAAACGGAACTGAACAGCCTTAGTGAGTAGTTTTTTAATGTAGGTTTGCCTTTTTAAGGCCTTCACAAACTGCTTTACTCGGTGAATTTTTTTTACAATTATCGTTTAATTTATTTATGTTTAATTTAAGTTTTTCACAGGCTTTTGGATCGCCAGTTTTAGTTTCACAATCTTTAGCGTATTGAAGAACAGGAGCAACAAGCGCAGAAAGAACGCCGCTTTCTGCTGCGCTGATGATACCACTGCCCGTTGCTGTATTTGTCATTTCACAGTTTAACTCCAACATGCTTGCAAATTGTTCTTTAATCTTATTGTCATTTTCAGAAGCGTTCTTGAATTTTTTTAAATCGGCCAACGGAAAATTGCACTCTTGTTTAAAAAACCATGCATCAATTTCAAATAAACAACCAGATCCTTTTATTCCCTTACTCGTTTGCTTAAATTTGATTGAGCTATGTTTTGAAACTGCAATAGTAGTCTGATCCATCGTATCTACCTCACAACGCGAAAGTTTGTCCATCTGTATCTCTGCGGGAGTTTTCGCCAAAGCGAAATTCAACAAACTAAAAAAAATAATAGAAACCAGACCGATTTGTTTATACATAGATTGCCTTTCTAAGGTTAATTTTAGGGTTGCACATAGCTTAAATAATACTAAGAAGAAATTTAATAACTAGTCTTTTAGTAAGTATTAACAAGTTGAAGACATTCAATTATTTTTTTTCAAGTCCTCGGCGAACTAATTCCACTAAAAAAGGCCATTGATATTCCTGCGCTAAACCGCAATGAAATCCCTCGACGTCTACAAAGGAAACTTGCTTAAATGTTCCGGGCTGCTGGCCGTTTCGAATTAAATTTGAATTCAAATCATTAATAGCCATAACATCATTCGGAGTCACCACCACTTGGATCGGTGTTTTTTCATTTTTAAATGTCGGCCAAAAATTATTACGTTCGTAAAAATTGCGACTCTTTTCGAGATGCTGTTTAAAATCTTGAGGAATTTTCAGATAGGGAAACTTTTTTTCAAGATCTGTCAAACTCAGAAGAGGCGCCTGACTTTGCTCATTAATTATTTCCACCAATCTCGGAGAAAAACGCGGCGTTAAATCGAATAACATTTTCCACAAACTCAGCTTCTGAAGTTCCGGCGTACGTGCGATCAAAGCTTTTAAACGAAGACTGTTCCATAGATCACCCAAGGCATTGGCTAATCCGGGCTGGGCATGATATTCAAATGTTTTTTGTAGATTCACGACCGGACAAAATAATTGAACCGATTTAATTTGATGAATCGTTTGCTCATCTAATGAGGCCGCGAGAAACGTACCTTCTCCTCCCATACTGATGGCCATCATATGAATATCAGAAACCTGATCGGTCCAAGGCAATTCTTTTTTGTAAATCTGATTAATCACATAAAAAGATTGCAGTCCTTCCTCTAGGCCACCAAAAGAAACTTTCTCATTGGCCATAATAAAGCCATGACTGGTTAAACTTTCCAGCATCAAAACATGATATCCCAAATCTTCGTATAAAATTTTAATCAAAAACCGTTCCGCCGTAAATTCGTCGCGGTTGCCATGAATACCCATGCGAAAAATAACCAGGGGCCGTTGAGGCCGATCAAGAGTTTTTTCGTGCAAACCGATCAGGCCGCGTACTTTCAAAGTCGGTGTCTGTTGAAAATCGATATTTTTAAATCCGTATTTTCCTTCAGCATCAAAATCAAAAAAAAGCTTACTGCGTAATGAATTAAGGGGGTCGAGTTTCAGCTGAATATGACAGAGGGACGGATTCAATGACGTGCGTTTTAAACTATCAAGACACTCCGGTGTTGTTTCTGGCGGGGCTTTCCAACGCGGAGTCTGGTTTAAGATATCGATAATAATTTGAGGGTAAGATGACAAGCTCGGCTGAGGAACTTGCGAAAAAGCTGTATCAGAGAGCACTTGGATAAATAAAAGAGCGAATAGGAGCAATTTCATGCGGGAACTATTTCACAACCAAGCTGGTCTTGCAATTTCGCACCTTGGCATGCCTTTCTTCTGTACTGAGTTAAAACTCTAGTCGGTTTAAAAACTCATGGACAGTTCCTGTGTCTTTTTTTACACTTAGCTTCACATTTTATCTTATGTCTTTTACACAATTCTTATAAGGAGAATTTTTCCATGGCACCGCAAGAAAATCTAAATCCACATTCTGAAGCTCATCTTAATGGTCCGTTATTTCAAAATGTTTTAATGACAATTAAAGATGCCTCGAGAATTATTAATTGTGATCCCAATATCATGGAACGTCTCGAGCGTCCTCGTCGCTGTGTGACCGTATCAGTTCCAGTTCGTATGGACGATCAATCAGTTAAAGTTTTTACCGGTTACCGTGTTCAGTATAATGCGACTTTGGGTCCCTATAAAGGTGGAATTCGTTATCATCAAAACGTAGATCTTGCAGAAATTGTTGGAATGGCCGCTTTGATGACATTTAAAAATTCAGTTTTAGGTTTACCATTAGGTGGAGCTAAAGGTGGAATCTGTGTTGACCCATCTAAATTATCTCGTGCTGAAAACCAAAGCTTAACTCGTCGTTACGCTTCTGAAATCGCTCCGTTCATTGGTCCAACTAAAGACATTCCAGCTCCTGATGTCGGAACAAATCCACAAACCATGGCTTGGTTCATGGACACCTATTCTCAAGAACAAGGGGGCTACGCGCAACCTGGTGTTGTCACAGGCAAACCTGTTGAAATCGGTGGATCACTAGGACGTAATCACGCCACTGGTTTAGGAGTTATTTACGTTTGTGAAAAAGCGATGGAAATCAAAGGCATGAAAATGGCTGGTTCACGCATTGTTGTTCAAGGTTTCGGTAACGTGGGATCTTTCGCCGCAAAATTTGCTCACGAGCGCGGAGCACGCATCATCGCTGTTTCAGACGTTTCAGGTGGATATTTCAATGGTGATGGCTTGAACATTACGGATATGATTGAATATGTAAAACAAAATAAATCTTTAAAAGGTTATGCGAAAGCTCAAGTGATTTCGAATGAACAATTATTAGAATTAGAATGTGACGCTTTATTACCTTGTGCTCTTGAAGGTCAAATTGACACTCACAATGCTGAAAAAATTAAAGCAAAAATGATTATCGAAGGCGCGAATGGACCTATCACAAATGCCGCGACTAAAATTTTAGATCAACGTGGAATTTTCATTGCTCCAGACGTTATCGCCAATGGTGGCGGAGTGATCGTTTCTTACTTTGAATGGGTTCAAGATATCATGTCATTCTTCTGGGAAGAGCAAGATGTTGATGCTAAATTAAAAGGTGTCATCTTAAGAGCTTTTGATACTGTTTGTAAATTTCAAGCCGAGAAAAAAGTCGACATGAGATCAGCAGCTATGGCCGTATCCATTCAACGTTTAGAAAAAGCTATGTTATTACGTGGCTTGTACCCTCGCTAAATTATGTTATTGAAGCCTTGGCTTTGGTTGCCGCCGAAATTCGCGCACGACCTTGGTCTGTACGGCTTAAAATTATTAAGTCGGCTCCCTGCGGGTGCCGACTCTCAAAAGAGCTCCTCTTGGAACTCTTTTTCTTTTAAAAATCTTATCTTTAAATAGTTGTTGTCTTCTTTTAATGCTTGGATTTTTTGTTCAAGATTAATAATTTGCTTGTCTTTTAAGAACGATTCCTCATAAACTAACTTTATTTTAT
>CALMPX010000345.1 GCA_937871355.1 uncultured Bdellovibrio sp. | reverse complement strand
CAACTTTTTCTTTTTCAAATGGGGTAAAGTATTTTTAATAATATCTTCAAGATATCGCTCAAAGCTTTCAAATTCATGAGGTTTCGCGTGCGCACCGAGAAAAGTCGTTACGATACGTGGTCCTTTAAGTTTACGGGCCACCGTCAACATCTTGATTTCTGTCTTGGTGTCTAAACCATAACCCGATTTGATTTCGACTGTACTAACCCCTTGTCGCACAAATTCATTAATACGCATTTGAGATATTTTTAACATTTCAGTCTCGTTCATAGCACGGGTTTTCGTGACCGTTGATAAAATTCCACCTCCGCGGGCGGCGATCTCTAAATAACTTGTGCCCGTATTTCGCAATTCAAATTCTTCCGCTCGTGATCCCGCAAAAATAGAATGAGTGTGGCACTCAATAAAGGAAGGTAAGACTTTCTGGTTCTTCAGATTTATTTTTTTAATTTTGGAATTATTCTTAGCCAGAGGAATATCTTTTTCAGGCCCAATCCATTTAATCAATCCATTTTGAACCAAGATCACTTGACGAGAAATAAACCCGGTAAAATCTTTATTAACAAGTTGAAGATTATAAAAAAACTGCATAAACAAAATTAGATGAAATTTTGACAAATGTCGATTAAAAACATCAGCTCAGACTTTAAGTCTAAGCTGATGTCGTTTTCAATTAATTTTGTCGACAAGACAAGTTTGTATAATTCGTACCGCGATAGGTATTAATTCTAAATATCTTAGATAGACTTCCCGTCGTATCGGTTTTTGATTGCAAGACTCCATTTGAATTCAACATCGAAGCATTAAAGTCGTATTGATTCCAAGTTGCATCTGCTGGCATCCAAGCCTGAGCTTGGGCCGACGTAGACACGCGAACACCTGTGGTGCTGGCACCTAAAGCTTTATCTGAGGCTTCTCCAGGGTCATTATAAAAACTTAAAGCTGTATTATACATAAAGTTACTCACAACGACCAGCTCCGCACTGCCATCATCATTCACATCGGCCACCACCGGATACTCAAAGGCACTTAGACTTGGATTAACAATTTTTTGTACAACTTGCAGTTGACGATTTTGATCCAATTCAAAAATTCTCAAATACTCTTCATCCGCATAAATGATCTCCGGTTTTCCATCGCCATTAAAATCAAATGAAGTAATTCCTGTAACTGATGAGTCATCTTGCGTCGTATACTCAGAAACTAAATTTAAATCTTTATCATAAATGACTAATTTATTTCGAATGGCAAAAGCGATTTCAACATGAGCTGGATTTCCGTCAAAACTTCCTATAGTTGGCGCACCGCCACCGACTTTCAAATCACCATTTGTTTCACGCCCCGGCGTTGCACCAAGAGGAAGATTTTTTTCTCTGATCAACTGGCCAGTGATTCCGTTGAGAATTCCAACATAACCGTTACCTACACTCACAATCTCCACACCCGGAACGTCAGGATCTATGTCTCCGACAGCCAAAGCTCCTTTGAAATTCGATGGAAATAAATACTGAAGCTGACCTAATGAATTTGAAACTCCAAAGTTAGGATCGATAATAGAAATATCATTCGGGTTATTGGGATTTAAACTGGCCGCCATAGTTCGGGATATTCCCTCGTTTGGCGTATTACTATAATAAAGGCTAAACAGCACACCTGGCACGTTAGAGGTATTTTCTTCGATAACAGTTTGCCCAAATAAAATTTCTGCTTTTCCGTTATGATTCACATCACTAACACCCAACATAGAAAAGATAAATAGATCACTGGCTGCGGGTACGATTTGTTTCTTCCATCTAAATGACCCATCCCCGTTTAATGCAATTAGACTTTTTTTATCTGAGTTAATATAGACGATCTCTTTTTTACCATCACCATCTAAATCGGCTAAGACCGGAGTTGTTGCTCCAATAGGTGCAATCGTTAATCCATCAGGGCCAAGACTAGCCGGCCCCACGGTAAACTGAGTGGCTCCGGTTTTTCCGTCAAGTGCTCGCAAAACAGCAGGCCCCGATTTAAAACTACCGTAAACATTTTTATTAAAAGCCGAGAAGATAATTTCTGACTGTGGATCGCTATCAATTTGCCCAACCACAGCAATCGATGAAACTTGATTGTAATCGACATAGGCATCGTTTAATTTGTTTTCATTCCAACTATATAGCAATTTTGGAGCTAATTCAGCTGAGGACGCTGAGGCACAGATCGGAGATCCGGCCGGATCAATGGGC
>CALMPX010000344.1 GCA_937871355.1 uncultured Bdellovibrio sp. | reverse complement strand
AAAGAGGCTAATCCCCAATTCATTTTTCCCAAATAGACACAGCCAAACCAACCCAGATAAGTCCAAACAGTGAGATAGATTCGAGGATTAATTTTTTTCATAAAAACGAGTTGTCCTTGTAAAAAAGAATAGATGAATCTCATCGATCAAGCAAGGATTCCTATAGACGATTAAATAACCGAGTTGTATTTTATTCGGCTTAAAGCTATTTTATATTAAAGAAGCATGGAGATAATATGATGAAATTTTTTTTAGTTGTTTTAACCCTACTGATTTTATCCCCTCAGAGCCATGCTCACGGTGAAGATGAGCTGGGGCCGCATAAAGGGTATATCAAAATGCCCGGATCATTTCACACTGAGCTAGTTCCTTTTAAAAAAAATAAAATGAAGGTTTATCTTTTGGATATAGATTGGAAAAATCCGTCAGTGAATAGATCTCAAGTTCAAATGACTTATAATAAGTCTCAAGCTGATTGTAAGTCTGAAAAAAATTACTTCATGTGTTCATTTGATAAATCCATCGATCTTAATAAAAACGGAGAACTTAAGGTTTTAGCAGAAAGAGAAAATAAAAAAGGAGCTGAAGTTATTTATATACTTCCTCTTAAATTAGAAAAAATGAACGATTCGCACAGTATGCATCATTAAGAAATAAAAAAGAGCTATTCAAAATTTTGAATAGCTCTTTTTTATGAGATAACTGATATAATGAAAACTTGTAAAATCTAGAAATCAATCCAAACTGCAAAATAGGGGTCGATGCGATCTTCAGAGTAGGTTGGATTTAAATCATTTCCATCTTGAGTCGTATAGTCGAAATGCTTTTTACTTAATTGGGGTGCAAAAGAAACCTTGTTGACTTGGAATTTGTAACCCACATCAATTTGATAGCCATTTCCTTTGAGGCCACTTGTCGTCGTTGATGTCATAAAATATGTTCCGATGCCATACCAGCCTGTTTCTTTTTTTGAAGCATATCCGATATTAGGACCAAATGAGGTGCGATCAGCGCTTGAGCCATTTGATGAGCTATTTTTCTCGGAACCATACAAAAATCCTAAAGTTACGCCTGAATTGGCGATCCAGCCGACTCCAAGATCTAATGATAAACGTGAGTTTGTATTTCCACCGCTATCTTCTGACATGTAAACTGTGCCTACTTTCATATATGAAGCGGCCCAGGCCGGCGTAGATAAGAAAGTTAAACTTATAACGACTAATGATATGTTTTTTAATGTTTTCATATAAATATTGTTATAGAGCTTATTCCATAGATCAAGGATTAATATTTAAAGAGAGCTGGAAATCATGTTCAATAGGTTTTGTCGACTGATGGGTTTCGTCAGATAATTGCTGAATCCATTTGATAAGCACTTCTCTTTTTCTTCTTTCATGGCGTGTGCGGTTAGTGCAATAATGGGTCTATTAAATCCAGACTTTCTCAGTTCTGATACAGCTTCGTACCCCCCCATAATCGGCATTTGCAAATCCATCAAAATGAGATCGAAATTCAAACTTTGGTCCAGGGCTTTGGCCACGGCGGTTTTTCCATCATTGGCTGTATCTGATTGAGCTCCGCACTGTTTAAGAATAAAGCTGAGTAACAGACGATTGTCTGGGGAATCGTCCACGATTAATATTTTTTTATCTTTAAATAATAATGAATCAAATTTCGGTTCAGAGGTTTGGAGTTGTGATTTATTTTCGCACT
>CALMPX010000343.1 GCA_937871355.1 uncultured Bdellovibrio sp. | reverse complement strand
CGTCCGATTGGTTCAGTGAAGATGGCGTTAGTTTGTCAAAACTACTTGTTAAAAGAATTTAAACTAAAACCCACCTTGTCTCAGCTAAAATTAATTTTACAAAAAGTAGGAATGATTTCATCAATCGGTTCGCAGTATTTAAAACATCCTTCAAAAGCCATTTTCGATTTAATTGGAGCGAATCCAAAAATCACATTCGAGTCCAACAGCCAAGAGGCGCAGAAGCGACTTTGCCTAGAGGGTGGAGGTATTGCCTTCTTAGCTCATTTTATGGTGTCCGAAGAGCTCAAGAATAAAACTTTGGTGGAAATTGAACTCGATGCACCCTTAGTATTTGATCTCTATTTAGCATCTAAAAGTGGAAATTTTATTTCTCCGTCGGCTGAGCTTTTAATTAAAAACATTGAGAAATTTTTGTAATTTTTAACCTTTATATTATATAAATAGCTCGACCAAGGATGTGTGGTTAACAACTAGCCTTGTTTAAGCAAAACGGGGCGGGATAAAATTTTTAGTGAGTAGTGTTAATTAAATATTATAAGGAGTATTTTGATGAAAAAATTATTTTTACTTGTTTGTCTATTAAGTTTAGGTTCATGCGTGAGTTCTAAAAAAGAAAACCAAGTATCTCAAAACAATGAGACTCAATCACAAAATCGTATGATCAGTTCAAGTAATTCGGATAAATTTGCTACAATTTCTTGTTCTTATCAAATTTATTATGTCAATGACCATGACGAAACGAAGGGCCACGGTATTTCAGTTGAAAACAGAGAAGGAAAATGGGGTATAGAATACACTAATTGCACAGATGGTGAAATAAAATACTCCGTGCGAATGGGACAAAATAAATTTTTGAATTTAGATTTTTTAGCAGATAAAGGAATGGGAGATCGACATGATGGAGCCCCAGGACAGTTAAATTTAACATGCGTAGGAACCGATGTTAAAGGCATTTATAAGGTTGGCGCTTTTGCGGGAGCCGGACTTTTTATAGGTGGACGACTTGGAGTTTTTGCTTCGTTAAAAGGCTCACAGTCAGTTTGCATAGCTACCGATATTAAAATGGGAGCACTCGGTGTTGAGTTAAGCCCGTATAGTTTGGAAATCAGATAATTATAATTCTTGTTTGAGAAATTAATCACATAAAGTAGCTCGCTTGCGCACACATGATTCATTGGTGTAAGCGAGCTCAAAATTGTCACCTGTCTAAAATATAGATGTAAACGAACTTGTCTTTCATGTATATTTACAGCCACTTGGCGCTTATATTGAAGTCTTCAGTCATGAGGCAAACTCATGAAAAATAAACTGAGCCTATTTTTAATAATTTCAATTTTATATATAGGCTTACCGGCTTCGGCTCTTCAGTGCTCTCAGCTGTTTAAAGAACCAAAAATCACTGATCTACTGACTCCAGAAAATTTGAAAAAATATGAATTTGAACTCGAGGGTTCTATTTTGATAGAT
Source organism: uncultured Bdellovibrio sp. (assembly GCA_937871355.1). GTDB lineage: Bacteria > Bdellovibrionota > Bdellovibrionia > Bdellovibrionales > Bdellovibrionaceae > Pseudobdellovibrio. Next base: position 2,800 of record CALMPX010000343.1, on the reverse strand, counting down.
ACGAGCCATAATAACCGAGTCAAAGTGGGAAATCTTATCATCGATTATTCGGAAAAGCTTTATAAGTGGGGTTCTATTGGCGGACAAAAATCAAGTTTGAAAAATCAAGATCGAATAGATGATCGAATGGAACAATTTATTCATAATAAGCCTCAAGCTTACGGACGAGGATTTTATGTATCTAAGCAACCGATAGACAGTCAACGATGGGGGCGTGCCCTCACGATATATAAAACGGATGGACCCATTTTATTATTAGACAGAGAAAATGATATCGATATTGATTCGCAAAGAGATCCCGACGATTTAAGTCGTACCCTAAGGTATTCGAAGTTAGGTATAGATGCTTTTCAGTGTACTGATACTTGGCTAGCCATGCTGACAACGAAGCATTTGAAAAATATTATTGGTGTTAAAATTGTAGAGGAGCCGTAAAAGACCCGTATAAAAACGGGTCTTTCTGATAGGGTTACTTTATAATTACAGACCGTTAAGCCAAGTGCGATCGACGATAAGTGATTTAGCATTGTTGGCATTAATAACAGTACGATCTGTTAGATCGAGTACAGAAAATGAGTCAACAACACCAGTGCAACCCGTTGTATCTTCTAAAGCTGAGTCTGCGCAAACGTTCGCCGTTGAAGGGCATGAAGTTAATTGATCAAATTTTCCAGTGGCATAAACAAGAGTGCCATTTGTTTTCATCATAACGCCACAACCGACTCCGCTGTAATTGGCTCCCGGTGAAATTGTTTGAGTGTTATTTTCAGCTGAAGAGGCCGTGCTTACTTCAAATTCTCCGGTATTTTTATCGGCTTTGATATGCATGATTGTTGAATAATAGGTACCAGATACTTTTTCAGCTGAAATTTGATAAATTTCAGCTGTGTTACCAGCTTCATCTATTTTTGAAAGCACTGCTAATGTTGGTGGCTCACCATCGCCGGATTCAAATGCACTATTTGTTTGTATGTCTGCAACATACCAATATCCACCTGATTTACCAAAATAAACTTGGTAGTCGCTGACTCCTAATGCCGAGGCGTCTATTGTTACTTTACAAGAAAATTCCATCGGGAATGAAAAACCAGTAGCAATTGATGGAGGAGTATACGTTGTTGTTGGATTTGAAGCGCAGGCTTCAACACTGGCCGAAATTTCTGCCAATCGTTCGTCAACTTTGCTTAAGCGGAAAAGAAAATCGACAGGTCCAGGCGAAAAAATTCTGTCTTTTAATGTTTGAAGGTTGGAATCAGTTGTTCTTGTGTGAACGGATAATCCTGAAACAGATGAAGATTCTAGTTGAGCAGGAAGAGTTGCTTTAACAATAGCCGTTGAGCTAGGGATTAGGCTGGCAGATCCGCCGCTACCGTCTGATTTTGCGCCTGCACAACTATATAAAGTACTAAAAACCATTAGGCTACACGCAAAAAAGATCATATTTTTTTTCATTTAGAAATCTTCTTATTTATTTTTATTTTCAGTCTATTAATATAAGAATGTTTTGAGGAGTCATTTTTTTCGGATCAATTATAACACTACAATAGTCTGGTGAAACCGGCTTTCTGCTGGAATAGCGAAGGTCTAACCGACGATGACGGAAATCCTCGCGGATTGTCACCAGAAGAGCGCGCATCATCAACAGATAGAACCGTTTTCTTGGATTCAGATGAAAATGAAGTTTCAGAAGAAACAGGTATTTATGGGGTTGAAATGAGCGTTATGGAAGAATGCATGGATGGACTCAAGGTTACAGCCAAATTGGTTAAAAAGAAAAATAAAAGTACGTGTGAAGTGATTAGCATTAAACCATGGGGCAATAGAGATTGCGGATAATAAAATGAAAGTTGAAATGATTTAATTTAAACCCAGCTTCAAAAAAAGCTGGGTTTTTTTATGAAAAAATATCAAAGAAAAACAAACTGAAGTAGTTTTTCGTCCTAGCTGACTTTAAGCTTAACCTTCGGATTAATTTTCTCGTACAGAGTAATGAGTCTGTCGGTTGAAAATTCATCTAGGCGATTACGAAGAATCTTGCTGACCTTGGTTTCATCTACTCCCAATCTTTCAGCCATTTCTTTTTGAGTAATTTTTGATCTCAGTATGTAGAGAGTAAATTTCTGCTGAAGATCAAAACGAAATTGCTGAAGTGGTGTTGGGTTTTCCGGTCGCCCCATCGTCCAAAGATCTTCCTTGTGAATCTTATTGATCATTCGTTCAATTTCTTTTTTGCTTGGCCATTTTGTGCTCATATTATCTCCGATGGGCATTAACTACCCCGATATAAAGTTCTTCATCTTCTAGTAACCAAATTAAACGATAAAGTTTTCCGTTTAATTCAAGTTCCTCAGAAAAATAACTAAATGGAAATGTAATACTCTCTGGTATGCGAACCAATCCATCTAATTGTTTAACCAAGTCTAGAATAATTTCGTCATTAATACTTTCTGCATGTTTTAATTCAAAATGAGAATCAATAATAACTTTCTTGATCTCAGTTTCGTTAAAAACTATGCTGATGTCATATTCACGACGACTCATATAAGCCTACCATGAGTAGCCAAATTTAGCAAGATCATGTTCACTTCGTACCTCCGCTGGCTCATGCTGATATATTTGACCTGACGTTGTCAGTGCCACCTTCAAGCTCAATTCCAGCCTTGCGAAGATATACGTTCGTTGTTTCTATATCCGCTTGTCCGACAATCGTATGTGCCGGTTAAACTATTAAAATCGGCACTAAAGTTGATTGAATTCAAAGTCGTGGAAGAAGTTAATCCATTGAGTGGGTCACTAGAAA
>CALMPX010000342.1 GCA_937871355.1 uncultured Bdellovibrio sp. | reverse complement strand
TTTCATCCAGGCATTTAATATCAGAGCGGCTTGATCGGAAACTAAATAAGCACGAGCGAATAACCGATTCCAACTGCGTGATAAAATTTGAATCTGTCCATTTGATTCGTGAACATAGCCCAAATCATAACCCAGGGCTTTCAAACCAAAAATATCGTAATTTGAATTCGGATCGATTTGTCTTATGAAAATTTCAGGCGTGTAATTTGTTTCGCGAAATGGCCTTGACCAAGCTCCGTTATAAAGCTGCCACCAAGCATGATGAGTGTATGAAAATAATAAATCCCAATCCGAACCAAAAATAGAGATTTTTCTAAGCAGAGGTAGAAAAAAACTAATTTGAAATTCGGCTTCCGTATTAGAATAGTATTTATTTTGATTATTTGGCTCAAATGCTTTGGCCGTCGGATACAGATCTTTCGTGGGATTAGCCACATATGAAATCGGTAAAAAATAATTTCGTTCGTGCGTAAATAAAGTGTATCTGGAATTCATATATTGTTCGTAGTGTTTTGCATCAAATGATTGAGCTTCTGTAGTTTTAATTGCCGTAGCAGAATTTGGTGTAATTATTGGGATAGTCTGAGCCCACATAGCTATCGAAAAAAAAAATAGAAATAGATTCACAAGCCACGTTTTCATTAACGCGATTGTCTTCGTAAATCAAACAGCTTGTCAATTAATCAATTCCAGACGACAGATTATTATCTTAAAGATGATTCCTGTCTTTTTTATAAATTGAATGCTATAACTTGGCCATGCAGGATCTTGTTTTATTTTTAAGTCAGCACCAGGGATTCGAATTTTATGCCATACTGACACTCATTTTTGTCTGCAGTGGATGTTATATCCCAATTAGTTCTGATTTGACGATTATCACCGTGACCGGACTTTCTGCCGCCACAGGTCTTTACCATATTCCTACCATCTTCTTTTGCATTCTGACTGGAATCCTTACCGGTGATATGATCAATTTTCTTATAGCAAAAAAATATGGTCCTTCTTTATTAAAACGTCCACGCGTTAAAAAAATTATAAAACCAGAGAAAGTCGAAAAAATGATTCAGACTTTGAAAAAATCCGGAGCTGGCTTTATTTTCTTTGTGCGATTTATGCCCTTTGTGAGAACTGTGTTGTTTTTTTCGGCCGGATTGATGCAAATATCAACGTGGAAATTTATTCTCTACAATGGTTTGTCGACGAATATTTACTTAACAGCTCTGATGGCCTTATCATATAAAATCGGTACGGATTTATCTAAATTAAGCACTTCTGTATTTCAGTTTGAAGTCGTATTTGCAATGATTGTTATCGTTTTATTTTCTGTTATCATTCACTTAAAAAAACGCCAACTGAAATAACAAATTTCTAACCGAAACCTCCTACGCAAAGGGCCGCAAAATTCACCACGAATATATCTTGCCTCAGAACGAACACAGCGCTCATTGTTAAAATTTATGAAAAAAATTCGTCATAATTATATTACGTTGCCTAAGCATGCACACTTACTAACTTTGTTGGGTTTAATTTCCCCCATAGTGCAGTTAAAAAATAAAATGATTGCAAAAGACTTTCCACGAGGTTTATAAATTTAAAAAACTATCGGAGGACCTATGAAGTTATTTTTGCCTATATTGACTGCATCCCTTTTGTTAGCATCTGCAGCCCATGCTAATCCATTTTTTGATCTTTATAAACGTGATACTTTCACACCTCACTCAGCCGAATACAGCATTGACGGAATCGTTTTTGATATCGATGCAAATGATAATGATAACGAAGCCGCCTTAAAAAATTTTGAATCAAAATGTTTAAACACGATCCCCGGCTTACAAGTCGATTTATTAAAAAAATTAAAAACAACTTATTCTGATATCGATTTGAATCACTTCACATACAAAACTCACATGGTCAAAACTCAAGGTGAAGTCATTCATGGCGTCCCTTTAGCTGATTACATATGCCGTATGAACATTACTGTACACCCGGCCTCTAAATATAAAATTGCACCTGAATATTCAGTGTTATTCACAGGAAAAAAATCCGAAGACCAATGTAAAAAAAAAAAAAAAAAATCAGTTGATAATCAAATTAAAATTGGCCTTTTAACGGCCAGCTATTACGTTCAATACAAACCGAAAGCTTTCGGTGGCTATAAACCTGAATACGGCCAAGTGACTGCGATCAAGATTATGCCGAGAACTCAAGTTCCAACGACTTTAGAATAGTCTAAATCAATTCGATCATAATAAAAAAGGCCTGAAGCTTACTTCAGGCCTTTTTTATTATGCGATACACCACATTATCATTCCTATTTATACTTCCTAGTCAAAACTCAAAATGAATTATATTGTCAACAACGGGGAAGAAATCCGCAGGAGGTTCTTATGAAAAAAGTCTTACATACGCAACACAGCGACTCTTCTCATTGGGTCGGAGATGGTTTTCTCGTTAGAACATTGTTTGGTTATAATGACTTAGCCAAAGAAATTTCTCCATTTTTATTGATGGATTACGCCGGACCTGTCGAATTTCCGC
>CALMPX010000341.1 GCA_937871355.1 uncultured Bdellovibrio sp. | reverse complement strand
AATATCAGTAAGGTTATATTCGATACGACGAAGGGAAAATAAATAAATTATGTTAGATAAAATGATAATTTGAATAATGATTTTCATAATTACTTCTTTTGAACTAGCTTCATATTAAGTGAAACTTTGGCCTTATCAGCTACATTAATAAGTGCGATAGGTCCCAATTTAAAAGGCTTAACTGTTACTCCAAAGTCTTTTAAAACAACATCAAATTTAGAAACCAATTGAATCTCACCTGTGTTCACATCTAAAAGTTTGACTTGAACAGGAATAAATTCAGTTGAATCAGCGGCTGTAAAATCTTTAGTTTTTCCATGAACAGTTAGTTTTCCTTGAATAGCTAAATTATAAACTTTCCCAGCCTCCATAACTTCGGGCAAAATAGATTTTGAATTCATTTTGACCGAAGAAAATTGAAATCTGATTTCCGGAAAAGCAATTGAATCAGGACCCGTCGCCGGAGTTTGATCATTTGAATCACATACATGCTCATTCGGGAATTTTGAATTTGTGTAATCAATTCCGAGGGCCTCACGCATATGGCAATCGCGATTTTTATTTCCCGTGCTCATGTCATTTATATTTATAGTGAAGTCGCCTGATAAAATTTGATTTTTACTATCTAGAACAACACGACTATCCACAGCACTCACCGCTCCATCGTGCACTCCGGCCGTATATCCAATTTGGAAAGTGACGCCTGCATTTTTCGTATTCGCATTGGTATATGCTTTCGAATCACTTGGAATATTTTGAGCGTTGGCAGCAACTACAAATAGTGTCATTACGATTAAGTTTAAAATTTTCATATGTTTCCTTTATTGTTTTTTCAATTTTTGTATTTTTAAATTATTAAGTATTTCAACTACGCCGGTGCGAATTTCAACGAATCGCTCCATAGACACATCAAGTTTGCAGAACATCGCCATAGGAACATCGGCCATTTTTTTCTGTAAGTTTTTACCTTTTATGCTTAATGCAATCAAAACTTCACGTTCATCATGAGATGACTTTTCTTTTTTAACATAACCTAAATCAACCAGTCTGTTGATCAGCGGCGTAAGAGTCCCAGAATCTAAATACAAACGGTCACCAATGCTTTTAACCGTTACTTTGTTTTTAGACCACAGCAAGTTCATCACTAAAAACTGAGGATAGGTCAGATTCAGAGGCTTTAAGTGTTCGACATACGCCTGTGTCATTAATCGAGAGGCCGTATAAAGGTTAAAACAAAGGGCGTCTTCTATTTGAATCTGTTTCTCGGTATTTTCTTCTGAAATTTCAGGAGTTAACTGATCGTTTGTCGTTTTGTCTGTCATTTTTCTTATCTCTCTTTTGAAAACAACTACTACCTGACGAGGCTAAATAAAGTCAATAGATTGTGTAAAATCTACTTGACGCCAGTTTATGTTGTGCACAATCTATTTTTAAGTTGTACACAATCTATTTGAGATCTATAGCTTGCTGAAGAAACGGTGTTCAAATGAATGAAACATATACTTATTTATCAAATTTTCAAAAAACCTTACCCCCTAACCGGTTTGCTCAAGGTGATCTTATAAGCTGGATCGGCTATTGCCATGCTCAGGCTGAAAAATTAAAGCCAGATACAACTTACACAGAAAAAGACTATGCCTTGATGTCTAAGCTTTTCGAGCGCTACGCCGTTAAAGCGACCCAAATTTCTCAGAGATACCTTGAAACAAATGACAGCCTGAGTTCTGATTTAAAAACAGCTGAAATATATAAGGTGACTGACAGCAGTCCAACCGGAGCCGATATACTTGAACGCACGATGTTTTTTTCAAAAAAAGCAGACGCTATTTTTACAAATGCCTATGAAAATACTAAAGAAAAACCTGATCATCTGATTCACGTAACCTGCACGGGTTATATATCTCCAAGCCCGGCGCAAAAAGTTGTGGCTCAACCTTCTTGGCAGAAATCAACGGGCATCACCCACGCCTATCATATGGGTTGCTATGCTTCTCTTCCGGCCATTCGCATAGCCCAAGGGTTAATCGCTCAAAATAGTCCACACCATTCAAATTTCACGGCTGATATATTTCACACAGAAATGTGCAGCCTACATATGAACACACTTAACCACACTCCAGAACAAATTATCGTTCAAACATTGTTTGCGGACGGACACATAAAATACACCGCTCAATCCAAGCCTGCTCAAGGGGTGAAGTCGCTGAAGGTTCTCGCTATTCACGAAAAAATTATTCCCGAATCATCACAGGATATGTCGTGGTTGCCTACGCCTTGGGGTATGCAGATGAATCTTTCGCGCGAAGTTCCGCAAAAAATAAAAGAGCATCTTAAAGATTTTTTAAATGAAATGCTTAAAGCTGCTCATCTTAATCCAGAAGAACTGAGATCTGCAGAGTTTGCAATTCACCCGGGCGGTCCGAAAATAATTGACACAGTTAAAGAAATTTTAGAACTCGATGAATCCAAAATGGCCTACAGTAAGAAAATTTTATTTGAACGCGGCAACATGTCTTCGGCTACCTTACCCCATGTTTGGGAAATCATGCTTGCAGATTCTAAAGTGATAGCTGGTCAAAAAATTATAAGCTTCGCTTTTGGCCCTGGCTTAACTGTTTTTGGCAGCATCATGGAAGTTTGCTCATGATTAATATTTTTTTGTACACTCCTTTTTTACTTCAAGCTTTATGTATGTTCTTTGATGCGTGTTACATTAAGCGAGA
>CALMPX010000340.1 GCA_937871355.1 uncultured Bdellovibrio sp. | reverse complement strand
AGAGGCATATGAAATCTGTAAACTTGTCACTTCAGATTGTTGAGCCTCAAAACCATCTTTCATGGATTCATACTCTGAAGTTAAGCTGGTCACCAATGTTTCAAGTTCTAACTTGTGAGTTCTTATTTCAACTAAGTTGCCTGACATTTCAGTGATTTTCTCATCTAAAGAACTGAGTTGTTCTTGCAGACGACGAACTTCTTTTTCTTGTCTTTCAACAGCACTTTTAGCCTGTTGAAGTTCATTTTCAGCACGTTCTAAATCTTTTTTGTGTTCTGCGACTTTAATTTCTTGATCAACTCGGCGTTTTTGCGCGCCTTCGAAGTCATTCAAAATATTTTTTAACTGTTCATCTGTTTTCTTCATGGCCGCTGTGGCTAAAGCTAATTTACCAGCCCATTCCATTTTTTTCTCAGATAATTCTTTGATTTCACGACGACGTTTGAGCACGCCACTTTCCGCTGATTCTTTGGCTCCACCGGTTAAGACTCCGTCGGCAGATAACGTGTCGCCATCTTCAGTCACGAAAGTCCAACCCGCATAATTCGGTCGCAAAGTGAGCGCTGTTCTAATTGAATCAACAATTGCAACGCCACCTAAGATATTTTGAACTGAGTCTTTGAAACTGTCTTCAACCTTCACCACTTCGTTTAATAAACCTAAAACACCATTTTCAGCCTTAGGGTTACCTTGGAACTGTTGCACTTGCTTTCCATCATGAGAATAGAAGCTTGAACGACCTGAATTGTTTGATTTTAAGAAATCAACCGCATCGATCGCGTCGTTTTGTTTCGGAGCTAAAAGCATTTGCAATTTAGATCCTAAAGCCGCCTCCATAGCGACTTCAAAGTTTGAAGGAACTTGAACAACTTCTGAAACCGGATGGAATATTTCGCTTTGGCTGCCATCAGCGTGCATCTCCACTGATTTTGTTTTGCTCCAAAGCATAACTTGTTTGACACCCTCTTCGAAGCCTTCGAAGTTTGAATGTAAGTTTTCTAATCCATATAATAATGATGTGACTTCGTTGAAGTTATCTTTGAAAGTTTGAACTTCAGTTTGCTTGATTTCTAACTGCTCAGATAAAATCTTTTTATTGGCTTCAAATGATTCAAAGTCGTTTGAAAGGTCTAATTGAAGTTGTCTTTCTTGATCTAATTGATTGCCGATTTTACGACGGCGATTTTCAAATTCGTGTTGAGTTTCACGCAATTCGTTCAATTTGATTTCTTCATCAGCGACCCGACCAGAAATTTCTTGGCGCTGACCGTTTTGTGAATTTAAACGCGCATCAATTGAAGACTCACTTTGGCCTAAAGCAAATTGTTCGCGACGTTTTAATGTCAATTCTTCATCTATTTCAACGTAACGTTTTTGGTTGAAAGAAAAGGCTTCTGATTTTTGTGTTGATTCAATAGCTAATTCTTCGACGTCCGTTTTCAATTCAGTTGATTGAGATTGAAGAATTTCCTGATCGCGAGACAAAAGATCAAAACGAGCTTTTTGTTCATTCAGGATATTTCCGGTCATTTGTTCGTTACGTTTTGCTTGTTCTAAATTAAAACGTAATTCTTGAATTTCCATTTCTTTCTTTTGAACTGAAGACTGATGATTGTAGAAATCTTGTTGTTTGTTTTCGACAGCCTTTTCTTGTTCTAAGATTGATAATTTTAATGTTTCTAATTCGGCTTGCATCGAAGCCAGATCTGTTTCACTGCCAACTTCTAAACTTTGAGCTTCGTCGAATATTTTTTGAGCTTCGTCCGCAGCCCGTTTTAATTCAACGTACTGGATGGAAGAAAGCCATAATTCAAGATCTTCGATTTGAGTTTTAATATTTCTGTAACGTTCTGCGCGGGCGGCCTGACGCTGAAGACTGTCGATTTGGCGTTTTAATTCACCAATGATATCTTGTAATCGAACTAAGTTTTGATCTGTTGAAATCAATTTTCTTTGAGATTCTTTTTTGCGAGCTTTGAATTTCGTAATACCCGCGGCTTCTTCGATCAACATACGACGGTCTTCAGGTTTAGAGGTAATGATCTTACCGATCATTCCTTGTGCGATAATTGAGAAACCTTTTGAGCCGGCGCCAGTATCCATAAAAATTTCTTGAACGTCTTTTAACCGAGAAGCTTCTTTATTAATAAAGTATTCACCTTCACCATTACGATGTAAGCGACGAGTCACCATGATTTCTGAATGCTTTAAATATTTAGCCGGGAACGGGCCACCATCATTTTCCAGCGTTAATGAAACTTCGCAAAGACCCAATGGAGAGTATCCATCAGCGCCGGCGAAAATCACGTCGGTCATCGTAGAAGCACGAAGATCTTTAGCGGACTGATCTCCCATAACCCACATCAGTGCATCAACGATATTTGATTTACCGCAACCATTTGGTCCAACGATCCCCGTGATCCCCGCATCAAATTGAATAACAGTGCGATCTTTAAATGATTTGAAACCAATAATCTCAAGTTTTTTAATTCTCAAAGCGCATCCCCTTTAGTTAATGACAGCACAGGTATATAACACACCCTATAACTGTCCTTTGGTCTGGGGAATGAGTCAACAATGACGCGCCGGGCTCGGTAAATAAAAATACCAGTCAGTTAGGCTATTTAAGTAGCCTAACTGACTTAGCAAAAGATTAATCGCAACTATTTAATGCAGTTGGTTTTCCAGAGATTAAATCGTCAACATTCAAGTCTAATTTCAATACTCCACTCTTACAATTTGCGCGTAAAATAGAGTTCACTTTATTTAAATTGGCGTAGAATGATTTACCAGACGTGTCCGCGATACTACCCGCATCTGCTGCTGTAAATTGCATTTCTCTCATCAACCACGTTTTAAATTCTGGAGCTTGTGCCAGTTTATACAAATCGATAAATCTTTTGTAAGTTCGTGCGCTCATATGACGAACGCGCTCTAAAGCATCGTTTTTTCGCATCATGTTCGTGCGCGTGTTCACGTCAACACCACAATCGTTATCTTTAAGCATCATCTCTTGAACCAGAAGTCCTCCGGCTTTTTGAATAGCCAGTTCTTTTTCGGGAATGATCCAAGAACTCATTTTTTTGACTTCGTCCACAGATTTCATCGACGTGATCGATTCAATACTTGATTTCATTTCCGCTTTAGACGATTCACGTTTAAAAGAAATTTCATTTGTTGATGGATCAACAGACTTTGTATACCAAGCCATTTTATAATGGATATTTCCGACGCGATCCTCTTGATTCATTAATGTATCCATAAGAACAACGTCGCTGATGTCCTTCATGGTTAAGATCGTTTGCAAACGAGATCTTAAATCGTCAGCGGGCGAAAATAAAGTTTGAACTGCGGCAGGATTAATAATTTTTTGATATGGCGCTTGCTGAAAAAATGTTTCGTAACGCGTATCATATTTATAAGGACCACTCATTTCACGGTATCTATATTCTTTTTTTGGATTTTCAGAAAGTGCACCAAAAACAAATGAACGCGAAACATCGAAAAGATTATTATTCGTATTGTTTTCGTGTGCTTTTTTAAATGAATTCCATGTTTGATAAATGGG
>CALMPX010000339.1 GCA_937871355.1 uncultured Bdellovibrio sp. | reverse complement strand
TAATAAATTAGGAAATTTTGCAGGCAATACCAATGGAATTTCTAAGGAGTCATCGTAGTTCGGCCCAAAGGGAACTGTTTCTTTTTCGATATCATTTAATAATTCTTCCGCTAAGCGAGTCATACGAACTTCGGTATAACGAGAAGCGGCGGCTGAATCTCCATCAATCGATCCGAAGTTTCCTTGACCATCAATCAGCGGGTAGCGAAGTGAGAAATCTTGAGCCATACGAACCATTGTTTCGTAGACGGCTAAGTCGCCATGGGGATGGTATTTACCGATAACATCACCAACAACACGGGCTGATTTTTTATACGGTTTATCGTGAGTATTTGATAATTCGTTCTGAGCAAATAAAATTCGACGATGAACTGGTTTTAAACCATCGCGTACGTCAGGAAGTGCGCGACCTACAATAACTGACATCGAATACTGAAGATACGATTCACGCATCTCTTTGTTGATATCGACGTTGGTTACACCTTTTTGATTTTCTGAATTTTCCATATATATCCTAAAACTAAAGTATTAAATTAATCTCAAACAACTTTAAACGTCTAATGCACGAACCAGTAAGGCATTGTCTTGAATAAACTTGCGTCGAGGTTCTACTTGTTCACCCATTAAAATACTGAATGTTTCATCAGCCGCTACAGCGTCATCAATTGTTACACGAAGTAAATTTCTATTTTCTGGATTTAAAGTCGTCGTCCAAAGTTGTTCTGGATTCATCTCTCCGAGACCTTTATAACGCTGGATATAGACTCCTTTTTTAGTGGCTTCCATAGTGGCTGTATAAAAATCATCATAATTTTCATAAGCAATTTCTTCGTTATTTTTGACGATAGTCATTGGTAAAGATGAGACGGACTGAATTTCTGACCACAGGTTACGGATAGCAATAATTTCAGATGCGTTCAGCGTTTCAGCACTGAACAATGTTTTCATGCGTTCAGCATAACGAGTGGTATCGATAACAGCTTCTATTTTTCCATCTTGAGTGACTTTAGTATTCATTTCAGTGATTCCCAACATCGGTTGAGACGTAATCCATGCTTTAAGGTCATTTAAAACTTCAGTTAATTTTTTCTCGTCACGTAAAACCTCATCTAATTTAGGAACTTTAGATAAGAAGTAGTATAGAACGTCGCGGTCATACTTAATTGAAGAGGCTTTTAGTAATGAATTAAATTTTTGAATATTTAAAACAAAATTTCTCATTTCTGTTTGATCTAATTTTTTACCTTTGATTTCAAAAGTATCTAAACCAGAACTTAATAAGTATTCTGTTAAAGCGGCTTCGTCTTTTAAATATTTTTCGCTTTGACCTTTTTTAGCACGGTATAAAGGTGGTTGTGCAATGTAGATAAATCCACGTTCTAAAACCACTGGCATTTGACGATAGAAGAAAGTTAATAAAAGCGTCCGGATATGTGATCCATCCACATCGGCATCTGTCATGATGATGATTTTATGATAGCGGATTTTATCGGCGCTGATATTTTCTTTACCAATTCCAGTGCCTAAAGCTGAGATCATCATACGAATCTCTTCGTTCGATAACATTTTATCAAAGCGTGCTTTTTCTACGTTTAGGATTTTACCTTTTAATGGCAATACGGCCTGTGTCTTACGATCACGGCCTTGTTTGGCTGATCCACCAGCTGAGTCTCCCTCAACGAGGTACAATT
>CALMPX010000338.1 GCA_937871355.1 uncultured Bdellovibrio sp. | reverse complement strand
GGGTTCTTTATTTTAGAAAAAAATAATCCATATTCAATTGCGTTATCTAAAATCAGTTTCACAATTTCATTCGGAGTCCCGGAAAACACGCTGCAGGTGACTTCAGGATGTTTTTCTTTAAGCTCAATTAATTTTTCTGCTAATATATAGTTCGCAATATGATCTGAAGCTCCGAGTTTGACGTTTCCACTGTAAACTTCTTTTTTACCTCGACAAATGTTTTCGATTTCTTCCGCGGTGCTGAATAGAATTTGGCATTTTTCAAAAACCTCTTTCCCTAAAGAAGTGAGCGTGACGCCTTTTTTAGTTCGGTTAAAGAGCTGTACGCCTTGATCGTCTTCTAATAAGCCGACTGATTTGCTTAACGAGGATTGACTGAGACTGAGCTTATGCGATGCCCCTGTAAAACTTGCAGCTTTGGCCACTTCATAAAAATGACGTAGATGATTTAATTCCATAGATAACAAGAGGTTAGCTCAAGTATGTAAAAAAGAGATAGATAATATACTTATTATGCTCTTTTAACATGATGCAAAATCAATTATGAATCAGACAAGTTCAAATACATAACTTTAACATAGAGGAGATTTTATGAAAACTATAGCAACAAGTCTTTTAACCATGGCTTTATCAATATCATCATTTGCCGGTGAATACCTTGCGGCCGGCGAAACCAGCTCACGTTCATCTGAAGTCATTACCATCAGCCCCGCGACCTTAGATAGCGTCACAACATTAGTTAACAAGTCCGCAAATGGTCGAAATCTTCAAGTCAAAGTCATCGTGAACAGCACCGGCGGAACGACAGATGTTTCTCCTCAAAAGCAAATTTTTTTAGGGCTATATTCCGAAAATGAAATGTTTGATCTTGTCGGAACATACAACATTGGATCAGCTTTTTCTGTGACTTCGATCAGCCGCCTCGATGGTGGAATCTACAAAATCACCGGCGAACTCCTTGATTTAAAAAAGCCGATGTCTATCATCGTTGATGCTGTAGACGCCGTTAATGAGCTAAAAAATATGTCTTGTGGCGAGTTTGAAGTCTGTCGAACAACAAAATCTATCAAAATTATTAAAAAATAATGAAGACTCAGGATTTAATTTGTTATATGTCATAGTCATCAAAGGACTATGACATGAAATTACTGATCAATCTGACGCTTTTATTTTTCTCACATGCTCTTTTTGCAGCTCCGATTGACGAATTGACTAAGATTGTAAATATCAAATCTGGTACCTCCAACATCAAAGGTGTTGAGCAAACCTTAGATTACGTAGCGGAAAGACTTCAGAAAATGAAGTTTACGGTGGAACGTGTGCCCAGTCCGTCAGGCAAATACGCGCGTCTGTTGATTGCCAAAAGACCCAGTACAAATCCAAAATTCATTACTCTTTTAGCCCATGCAGATACAGTTTTTGATGAACCAACAAAGTTCACCAGCATTTCATTTTCTGCGGATAAAAAAACAGCGTATGGGCCCGGTGTCGTCGATGACAAAGGTGGACTTATTGTCGCTTTAACGGGGTTGGAAAAATATTTAGCGGATAATCCTCAAACGCCGCTGTCTTTTCAGTTTGTGGCTTCTCCGAATGAAGAAATTGGCTCTGAAGGTTCTATCGAAAAATTTCATCAAATAGCTCAGAACACGTCGATGGTTTTAACGTTTGAAGGAACTCTTGAGGGTGGAAATATCGTCGACTCTCGAAAAGGAAATCGTTGGTATCTCATTAAAGTTCTCGGTCGCGAAGCCCACGCCGGACGGGACCACAAAGTCGGGATCAATGCCTGCATTGAATTATCTTCGAAACTGAAAGATCTGGCCGCATTAACCGACTATGCTAAAGAAATCACTGTCAGCGTCGGACATATCGAAGGCGGAAAAGATAAATTCAATATCGTCTGTGACCACGCAACAGCTAAACTTGATGTGCGGTTTATGACTTTAGCTGACCGTGATCAAGTTCATTTAAAAATTGATAAAATTTTAAAATCGATTCGCGTCAAAGCTCATAGTGATGGAGAACCCGCAAAAACGAGTTACGAAATTATTGATGATTCTCCTCCTTTTTCTCCTTCAAAAATATCAAAACCTTTGCGCGATCAGTATTTAAAAGCGATTGAAAAAATCGAAGGGAAAAAATTCACGGCAGGATCTTCTGCCGGTGTAGCTGATTCAAATCATTTCTCGACGCCGACGATGATTGTTCTCGATGGTTTAGGACCGGAAGGCGGAAAAATGCACACTGAAAGTGAATGGCTCAAAGTGGATTCACTTCAAACACGCGCAGATGCTTTGATTGAATTTTTAAACGGTTTAAAATAAAAAAAGGTGCCAGGCCATTTTTTTCCGATTCGATTACCGGATTATCTTTTATTATATAGTGTTTTCTTTCTATTTAGAATGGCTAAAATTTTGCTTATTGGCAAATTATATGGCAAGAGCGCGAGCAATTCTTCAATCTGATTTTCCGTACAACATTAGCGCCAGATGTATTAATCGGGAGTGGTTCAATTTACCAATGAATAAAGTATGGGATATTTTTTGTTCCGAGCTTTCTGATGTTTGCGAAAAACATCAATTAAAAATACATAGCTTTGTACTCATGAGTAATCATTTTCATCTTATAGCTACAACTCCGAAAGCTAATATTAGTCACTGTATGCAGCATTTTATGGGACGTACAAGTAGACGATTAGCTAGAGCTGGAAATCGAATCAACGAAACTTTTGCAGGTCGACATTACAAATGCGTTCTGCAACATCCAAATTATTATTTAAATGCTTATAAGTATAATTATCGAAATCCAGTTACTGCGTCTATTTGTCAAAATGTCGAATCATACCCATTCAGCACGCTTCAGTTTACTACTGGTCAATCAATCCCTCATATTCCATTAGCAGAAGATACAACTTATATTTCCGATCCTATTGGAACATTGGCTTGGTTAAACCAAACTCCTGAACGGTCAAAGCTTGAGGCCGTACAAAATAGCATGAGGCATTCCTATTTTAAATCGAGAATAGATAAAAAAAGTGGTCTACCAATAATTCAAGAAAATGATCTTTTGTAAGAATTGATAAAAAACGTCTTTTTTTGAAGGAAAAATAAGGCCTGGCACCTTTTTTATTTCAACGAATAACTGGTTGAGCGGCCCGAGCCTGGATTGCGTGCTAAAATATCTTTTTCGAGTAAATCAGCTAAATCGCGTTTCGCTGATTCTGAACTCGTAGCTGTCAGATTCACATATTTTCGATTGGTCATTTCTTTCTCAAAAGCTTCTTCTTGATCGAACTCGAGCATGGCTTGTAAAACTTTACGCTGTCGCTCATTCAAAGCATGATCTTTCCAACGAAGCCAATATTCTTCTGCCTGAATGTTTTGTTCGACTTTTAACTCGCAATCTGACAAAGACCGAAGATAGGCATTAAGAAACCATTGTAACCAAGACGTAATTTCTAGATCACTACTGTTTTGGGTTCTTAATAGAATATCATCATAAGTGCGCTTCTCATTAAGAATAATCGATGACAAACTGCTTCGCTTAAAATTAATTTTTTCATCCTGAGCCAAAGCAAGATCAGTGATCACACTGGCGACGCGCTGATTTCCATCGTCAAAGGGACGAATCGTGAGAAACCACAAATGAGCAATACCTGCGCGAAGCAGACCATCCGTTTTCTTATCATTCAAATTAAACCAACGAATAAATCGATTCATTTCGGCCTGAATATAATCAGAGTGAGGAGCCTGCGGCACAACAAAGTTTCTATAGTTACGCACAGGTAAACTTGTTTGTGCTTTCCATTGCAGAAGTTGTTCTTGAGTCACTGCTTGATCAATATGATTGTGCGCAGAAAATCCTCGATGAGTTAACTCGCCTTGCTTGCGCCGAATTTCCAAAAGCAAGGGAAGCAAAGTTTCGAGGGACCATTGAAATTGAGGCCAATTTTTATTTTGCCAAATAGACATAGAATAATTAGGTCACATCCTGACCCGATTATAAAGCTTAATCGGGTCATTGCTACTTTGCTCTTCTTTAGTCTAGAGATTATTCTATGGGGCTTTACTTGCGATCGATCGTTTATTTTGAATTTTAGTTTTATTTTTTAAAGCGATTCGATCTTTTTGATTTTGGATTTCAGCTTTAGATTCAAGTCCAACTTGCGATGGTAAAAGTTTTCCTACCTGAGCTTGGGTAACGTCTCGCGTATCCATATTGTAAACGTATTTTCGAGTTTTAATACGAGCATCCTTCACATACATAACAGGCCGAACGGTCTGAATGAGTCTGGATCTTTTATCGCTGCCATAGCTGAAATAATGAGATTGCGCCTGACTCACTTCTGGAAGAAAAATGAACACAATAACCTGCAGTCCATACAGCACAGTCATTTTAGATTTCAGCATTGACGTACCTCGTATAAATGTATCGGCAAACAAGATCCAAGCCTTTAGTCCTGTCTTATTCTGATTCAAATCTCGGTCAAAAGTAACGTGGTTTTTTTTAAATCAAATCTATTTGTCCGGACTCGACAATCATAGCGATTTAATTTTTTATCGTCCTGTCTAGTTCACGCCGTCGCTATTGCCAGATACGCTAATTCTCAATCATCAATTGAAGGAGATTTTATGTGGCAAGCACAAGTATGGGTAAAATGGAATGACCAGGCACCAGCAACTCAAGACTGGAGTTGGCTCAAAGATTGGACCGAAGTTCACACGGCATGGTCGGTTATGGGCGACTGGGATATGTTATTAACAATCAATGCAGAGACTCCTAAAGATGTCGAAAATTTTATTTGGAATAAATTAAGAAAGAAAAACTGGGTCGCCAGCACGCACACCACTTGGGCGAATCAAGTTTGGAGCAACCCGAATTGGAATTGGAAAAACGTAGGTTAATTTTTATTATGATTTATACGAGCTCCGTCTGTGAGCTCGTTTCGTTTTCGTTTACTTTATAATTTACTTATTATTTGTAGAGGTTTGTATGTCAAAAAAAGACTTCGCTATACTATTCTCGGTTTTCGCTATAACTGGCAGTACAATTTACACTATGGCACGACAAACAAATACGACACCTGTGGCAAACGCTACTGAAGCACGCACTTTAGCCGAAAAAGAATTTAAAAAGTCAGCACAGAATTCCAAAGCTCAAATTCTGAAAATTGAACAATTGGATTATCAAAACACACTGGGTGTTGGAAAAGGTTGGCTGATTTACCATTCGGCACAAGTTCACAAAAATAAACCATTATTCATTAGTACCGATGGTTCAATGGAATATATAGAAGATCTAGATTTTAAAAAATCTGATCGAGAAACATCTTCAATTTATTAATTTAAGAAAGTAACTTCTTCCATTCAGGGTGACGCTGAACATAGGTCACCACGAACGGACAAAGAGGCACAAGCTTGAGCTTTCGTTCATCAATGTTCTGCAATACAGCTAAAACTAAAGCTGAGGCTATACCTTGGCCTTCGAGCTCTTTCGGCACACCTACATGAGGTAAACTTATAATATTTCCGTTTATTTGATAATCGGCGACTGCCACGTGATCACCAATTTGAAATTCAAAACGGTTTTTTTGTTTATTATCAATGAGCGTGTATTTTATATCAGACATTCTTAACCTCAATTTTGTAATCCATTAAACACTGTTTACTAAATCAATAATCAAACCCAAAAGGCAGAACTAATTCAAAACGGATAAACTGTCTACATCGAGGCCTGGCTCTAACTCAGTTTAATGTACACACCAAATAAAATAAAAAGAGCACTGGCGAAACGGTGCACCCATTTCATTGAAATTTTATCAGTGAATTTATGACCTAAAAATACCGCTAAACCATCGGCTCCCATCATGCCCAAAGTTGTTCCCATGGTAACGGCCACAGGCGCCGCATACTGTGCTCCGAGAGCTACCGTAGCCAGCTGGGTCTTATCTCCCATCTCTGCAAAAAAGAAAGCGATGGTGGTCGTTAAGAATGGTCCCCATTTATTGTTTTGCTTTAATTCTTCATCTTTGTCGGGAATCAACATCCACAAACCGAAGCCGATAAACGTTAAACACAGAATCCATTTCAATGTTTCTGGTTGAAAATAATTTGTCACATAAGATCCGGCATAAGAAGCCAGTGCATGATTCAAAATTGTTGCAACTAAAATACAGGCAATGATCGGACATGGTTTTTTAAAACGCGCAGTTAATACAAGTGACAATAATTGTGTTTTG
>CALMPX010000337.1 GCA_937871355.1 uncultured Bdellovibrio sp. | reverse complement strand
TTCATAAAAATGCGAGTCCGGAAAAATGGGGGTTGATGGACTCAGAATGGAAGTACATTGAATCAAAATACAACCCTAATGATCGTGAATTGTATAATTTAAAAGATGATCCCAATGAACAAAATAATATTGTCTATAGCCATAAAGATCAATCAAGTTTATATAGGCAGCTTTTGTCTGAGTGGTTTTTAGAAAAACGAAATGAATTTTATTTTCATTCAGGATTAGAAGTCGAAGATCAAATTAGTAATACGGATATGCTTAAATCAATCACAACCCCTGGCTTGCAAAAAATTCTTTTAGTGCCAGCCGTTAATCAACGTGAGAAAAACACAGTAACACAGGCTTCAGCTTCGAGTGCTTGGGCATTATTGCTGCTGTCTCAGCCTAAAGGTGATAGACGTAATATTGAATTGGTATTTACATCGCCATCAGGAAAAAAATATAAAATGATTCAAATTATTTTGCCTGAGTGGCGCAGAGTCTGGGTCATTCCACATTTACCTCAACCTGTCGAGACGGGGTCATGGACGGTTGAGGCGTTAGATCATAATGTAAAAATTAACTATCAATTTAAATTAAACTAATAGTTAAGGCGTCGGATTAGCCAGAACCGAATTTTGAGTTTTATCAGCATCAAATGCTGTGGCATGAGTATTACCATCAAAACAATTTACAGCCGGAAGTGCAGTTTGACATATAACGTTAAGTAAGCGAAGGCTTGATCCGTCGACTTGATATAGAAAGTTAAAAGTGCCAGAACCACTGTCCATTGATAGTATTTTACTATGGGGAAATGCAGGGACAGTACTTATTTTCGTCACGCTAGTTAAAAGAATATCACTTCCGTTCATGTAATCTATACTAGGGCAATCGACTGCCGTGTAGGCATTCAGGGTCGAACTTGTGGTCGATTCCGTCGTAGGGAACTTAAAAACAGCGGCAAAAGAAGAGCCCGGTCCACCACCTTCAGTGACCCCTTCAAAAGTGGCACATTCTGTTGTGTAGGACCCAGAAATTTCTGTCGTGGTCGTCGTCGGACTAGATGAAGATCCTCCGTCAGCACACGAATACAACTGACTTGTTAGGGCGATAGCCAATAAATTGAGGAATAAATTTTTTAACAATTGAATTTTCATAAAACTCCCTGAGGTTAAGAATAGATTTACTTCTAGTTTAGAAAATGGGGTTAGTAATGTACAGTTTTTTTTTGATGAAAAATTACGAAACTAGTCTAAAAGATATTCACATTCAGTGTTTTTGGAGCTGATGGTGATCAAGTGTATCACTCAGCTGTGAAGTTTTAAACAAAAGTTACGAACACGGACCTCGACTAGTCTTGTTAAAATTCACTTATAGTCATAAACTATGACTATAAGTGAAGGACCATATGAAATTATTAAATATTTCGCTGTTACTTTTTGTTGTTCTTACATCGTGCGTTTCTTCAACTATTCGAGATACGGCTTCCGTTGAAGACTTAAAAGTTGCTCCCGAATCACGGCAGCTACCTCGTCAATATCTCGTCCAGTTGGTCCGTGCAGATAATTACGGAAATGGTTTGAAAATCGATCTTCATATGAAGGACTTCGATTTAACTCAAGTATCATCGCGTGAAGAATTTAATAATGAAATTGAGAAGCTCATTGATCTTTATAAACTCGAAAAAAATGAAGGAAAAAACTTAAAACAAGCCAGTTCGAATTTTCCTATATCTAAAGATATAAAAATAGCTTTAGAGTATTTAAAAGATCTTAATATGAAAATTTCAAGTGATTATGATCGCCAAACTGTCGATACTGAAAATTTTGAAAAAATTTATGAAGTTTCAGAGTCTATCAATATGAATTATAAGAACATCGTTGTTCCCCCTATTCAGTTGGGTCGTATTTTTTCCACGATGTTCGGTGGTTTGACTAGTAAACTCGGAGAAAATACACGTACTTTTAAAGATCAGCTACCTGATTCAGAAGATCCTCAAGACAGCACTTTTTGGCGCAAACCTCATAATATATCTCAGCAAGATACCTATTATGGATTTGGTCGAAAAAAGTTAACGGATTATTCACAAATGGTTTTTAACTATACAAAGCCAAAAACAGGCTACGGAACTCATCCGGGATTTAAAGTTGAGTATAATAACCAAGATTATAAAATTAGACTTGGGGAAGAAGCCCGAGTAGCGCCTTTCGAAACAAGAATCATTAGCATTTTAGGGTACAACACACTTATTTTTGAATATGTTAAAGACTTACGCGTAAAGTATAATCGGAAAATTTTTCTCGAATACAATTCGCGCAAAGTGATCCCAATAGAAATATTTTTAGGTAAGCAAAAGGTTCTCGAGGCGAAATATAATAATCATTTTTTAAATCCTTTTCGCTATGTGAGTCATGTGACTTTGAAAAACGGTAAAAATTTGTCAGTTGAAGAGTTTAAAGAAAATCTCTTGTTGAAGAAAACTAAAAAAGCTAGTAAATATGAAGATAACTTTAACTCAGAATTTGAAAAAACTGTTGATGAAGTTCATTTCTCGCATGTTTCCATTGAAAAATTTGTTGATAATCAAACCACAGTTGGACCTTGGAGCTGGAATGACGAAAAACATATTCGCCGTCAAGAGTTACGAGGTTATGGACTTTTAGCGGCCTGGTTAGGAAATTTTGATGCTCGAGCAGACAATAACAGAGTCATTCTGATTAAAAATGATGATGGTCAATATGTTTTACGTCATTTTATATCGGATGTAGGAGCCGGGTTAGGAAAATCTAATCCTGTTTTTAATATTAGTATTGATGATATTAATCATTTTAGAAATAAGGTCTTAAAAACAAAAAATCATGATAAAGATATTGTATCGTACAAGTATCAAACTCCTACGACTAATAAGTGTTTTGAAGCGGCGAATGCTCAGGATGCTCAGTGGATGTTTAAATATATTGATCAGCTGACAGAAGTGCAGATTAAAAATGCGCTAACTGTGGCGGGATTTAGTCCTGAAGAGCAGGAGATCGTTTATCACAAGCTCATGCTCAGAAAAGAAAACATACGACAAGTTTTACAAAAAATTAAGACAGATTCAGCATTAAGTCATTAATTTTTCTTACAGTTTAAATAATAATCAACCTGATGAGAATCAGTTAATTGTAACTGCGTCTGCATTTGATTTTTATTTACTGTTTGTATCATAACAAGTAAATCACTTTTCATTTTTTTAGTTAATTCGTCGTAAGGTGCGACTTTAAAGATGATATCAATCATATTTGGTTCTGTGCTATGAGTTGAAGGCAAAATAGATAAAGTCGCATTTAAAATTGTATGAGGTGCTACATCATCTTGATAATTAACAGTATCGCCAATATCAAGTAACAGACCGCCTTCGATGCTGACGGTAGGATAATTATCGACACGCAAGGCACATTCATATTGTTTATTTTCCTGCGCTTTAAGTTGAGATATAAAACTCAATGTTATTAATATAAAAAGGAGTGATGTACTTTTAAGTTTTTCCAAATTATCCACCTTTTTATCACTGTATTATACGGCTAATGAGATTTTTGTAAGTATGATTCATTAAACGATAATAGTTTTTTTTAGAAATATGTATTTCATCTCGGGCGAATCCAAACCAAGAAAGCATACTGCCTGGGCTTGAAGGCAAGTTAGGGTTGCCTCCGATTTGAAGTGGGTTTTCAAAAGTAGAAATCTGATCAGGAGATAAGGTTTGTCCAGCGGCCAAGCCATATTCAGGAACGCCATCGTAATATTGAGCTAAACCTAAATGCTGAATATAAAAAATATTTTTTTGATCACGAAGATGAGCAAAAATAGATGTCGATTTGATTAATAGATTATTTATTTCGAGTGTGGTTGGGTTTTTCATTTCTTTTAATTTTTTAGCATAATATTTCATTTTTCCCGTTAAGGCTAAAAAATCATAACCAGATAAGATGATTTTAAGATCAGGATTTATTTTGAGGTAATGACTCACAATCTTTTGCATTGTCTGAGTTAAATGGATGGCTAAATTTTTTTGTTCTTCTAAAGTAAAATTTTTATTCCAAATTTGTTGAACGTCATTGCCGCCTAAAGATAAATACAAATACTTAACTCGATGATTTCGTGCTATAAATCGACTGACACGTTTATCGTAAACAGATCCTAGCCATTGATCGGCACGCATTCCTAGTTTAGAGGTCCGCAAACATCGACGGTCATTTATAAGCGAACTTTTGTTATCTCGGAGAACTTTTTTTAAGCTTCTAAATAAACACGGGAAAACCGCCCAGCTGTCACCCGCAATAAGAATTTTATCTCGCTTAGGATCGTGATCTGTATCATCAGCGGAAAAATCATCTTGCATGGAGGTGGTATTGAGAATCTCAGGATCTAAAATAGTAGGGTCATTGATGGCTTGAAGCATTTCATGGTCGTATATTATTTCAGTCGTATTCGCATTCAGGTCTGTTGATGAATCTGGGCGGGCGTAAGTATTTTGAACGTTCAACACGATCAAAATAGCACATAAACTTTGTATAAATTTTTTATTCGTTTTCATAGTAGAAAGGAAAACTGCAATCCTGAAACCGGTTTAAAACGTTTAAATTCGTTTTAAGTTCTCAGAATCATTCATATTTTTGACAATGAGCTCATCTTCGGCGGTACTATTGCTGATCACCGTCTCGTCGATTTTAATATACACTAAAAATAAAACAAATCATTTTGAGTCAAATCCTCGCTCGGCAATTTTGATGCCGTCTAAATTGTTAAAAACAGTTCAGTTATTTAAAGTTCATCCGATAAAGAGCTAGGAATGAAGCGGTGTCTATTATTTTTAAAAAGGGGATTCGAATGAAAAAAAGTTTAAAGCCTAAAGCAGCATTTACGATTTTTTTAGTCAGTACCACTTTAATGATTGGTTTTCAAAACTGTTCAAACACAACTCATTTTTCTAGTACCCCAGCAGATCTAGGTATGGCCGACCTCAACTCGACAGCTCCGGTAGAGACAGTTGTCGTTGATCCGATTTTAGACAATACTTCAAATGTTATTTGTGATCCTTTTAGTACAGGATCGAATTGCAGTCGACAAACGACAACGGGAGCTGGCTTGATCGGTAATATTTATTCTTTAGAAGCGGCTCAATTTAATGGGGACCGCAATTCAGCAATCCTTAATGATTACTATAATTTTGGAACAAAGATAGAAACGCCGATTGTTTTATCTGAATTAAATATTGCTAATAGAACTTTTTCTGACGGTTTTGCGACTGGATTAGACAGTGCTGGACTGCCTGTTTTACTTAAAGACAGTCAAGGTAATACGCTCATGGAATATTTTGCATTGAAACTCAGTGGAGATATTATGACCGATGCTTCAACTGAAGGGACTTATCAATTTGCGCTTAACTCTGATGACGGGTCTTCATTGAGCATCGATGGTATATCTTTTATATTAAATGACGGTGTTCATAATATGAGACGTAAAGAATCTACTTTATCAGTCGAACTTCAACGTAATATCAAACATTCGATCAGCGTAGGTTACTTCCAAGGACCTAAATTTTCGATTGGACTTCAATTGTATTGGAGAAAATGCGCGGCGTTTTCAGCTAATAATGTATGCTCGGGTTATAGTGCATGGTCTATCGTGCCTCAAAGTGTTTTATCGCACTAAGCATAATAACTTTGTGTAAAAAAACGATTTTAAATATAAATGACAGTTTAATTAGAAGGAAGTGCTATGGTATTTTCTAAAAAAAATAAATTGATTCTAACTCTTATTGTTATTTCAATCTCAAATATATTATTTTTTCAAAACTGTTCGAAAACTCAGTTTAATAAAGTTGAGCAGCCCAGTGAATTTGGAAGTGTCGCACCCGCTGGTGTTGATGATGGGTCGGGTCCTCAGTGCTCTTTCGCGGATCAAATTCTTAATGATCAAGAAATCGTAACGGCTTACCAAGCTTCTACGGTCCCTTTTGGCTCGTCATGTATATCTGAATCCAGAGTGTGCGGAAAAGGAACTCTATCTGGATCTTACGAAGCTAAAAGCTGTCAGGTTTTACCACCTGAAACAGCGGATCTTTGCTCTCACGTATCTCAAGTCATCGGTGACATGAGAACGGATATTAAGACAGCAATAGGAAGCGAAGATTATTCTATTTTAGAGTTCGGAACATTTGCTGATAATTACTGGGTGGGAAATCCTGAAACTTTCGACCGAAAATTAGAATTTTTTGTTGAAAATCCAGAGCTCGTTTCGGAATTTAATTTAGTTCAAGCGGTTTATGATGACTGGATCGCGATTGCGGTCAATGGTAGAAGCGTTTATTACGGACCGTACACGGGCACCATGACGAAACTGGTGGTTGATTTGAATACTAAACTCGTACAGTACGCTGACGGTCTTTCTTCAAGAGCCGAACTGAGCACGAACTGGAATAAGACTTTAGATATTAATATTAAACCCTATTTGATCTCTGGAAAAAATACGATCACGGTTAGAACTGTGGTCGCCGGAGCCGGCGAGTCCTTCATGAAGTTTAAATATAAAACAGCTTGTCAGTAAGCTATTTTTTTATAGCGACTCATATTGGGAATCTGTTTAAGTCTAAAAATATGTTGGCCGACAAGTAAGTGGCGGAGGTCTTCATGAATAAAATAATTTTGGTTAGTCTCATCTGTGTATTCGTATCAGGATGTAATCAGAGTCAAACTGAGCTTAGTAGTTCAGAATTATCTCAATTAGATAATTTGGCGGGCCGCTATAAATCAAATTGTATTGTGCTGGGAGTGAGTAGTTCGGCCTATTTGAGTATAATGCTAGAAAAAGTAAGTAGTACGATCTTTCATTCGCATGGATCTATCGCAGCATATGATCAAAATAACTGTACAGGAAACTTAACTGAAAATGATGTTAATAATCAGCCACTACCACAAAGTGGAATTGCACCGGTAACGGATATTGCAACAATACAAACTCTATTGCCAGGTATGCCGGATAAATATATTTTAATATCAAATCAACCACTCGATGCAAGCGGTGTCCCCTCAGGTTCTCCGACCTATCAAGTTTTATATCCGATTAATAA
Organism: uncultured Bdellovibrio sp.; assembly: GCA_937871355.1. Taxonomy (GTDB): domain Bacteria; phylum Bdellovibrionota; class Bdellovibrionia; order Bdellovibrionales; family Bdellovibrionaceae; genus Pseudobdellovibrio. The sequence continues at coordinate 79 of CALMPX010000337.1, read as the reverse complement.
CACTCTTTATCTTCTTCTCATTGGTGCTTCCGTAACTGGTACGACTTGGGATGAATGGAAAACCTCGAGTGCTGCTGTT
>CALMPX010000336.1 GCA_937871355.1 uncultured Bdellovibrio sp. | reverse complement strand
CATGTTTGATAAATGGGATCATTCGGAGCTTTGGATAAAATGTTGAGAGCATTGATCGCTACATTATAATGTTCTTGTTTATCCATCGTTCTGAGTACAGCCGTTGGAACGTTACCCGCTTTGAGCATCTTCGATAAATGGTAATAACCTAAAATTGAAGGCGTATAAGAACAACTGATGCTACTTTTGAATTTAGCTTTAGTTGAGGCTTCTGCACTATTACATAAGCCCATAGTTTGAGCGCGTGTTTTACCTTCAATAATTTTTGTAATCAGAATACCAGGGTTGGTCGAACTCATTTTAGGACAAAGAGCCATATTCGAATAGAAGTTGTAACCACATAAATCAGCTTCATCTTTACTGTCATTTTCACTATAGGCTTTAGGCACCAGACGATTAGCTACGACACAAAGTTCATCTTTTCCCGATGGACTTTTAATAATGGTTTTAACGCCGACTAATTGGTTCACATCAAAAGCCCAAACACTTTGAGCAAAAATTGTTAAACACGTGGCTAACGTTAAGCCTGTTGATATGCGTTTCATGAGGGACTCCTTATGTATTAAATATATCTACCCTACCAAAGCAATAGAACGGCCAAAAAAGCGTCTCAGACCGAGACACTAACCATTTTCAGACTTTACCGTGTCATATATATGAGATCTAAAACTACATGGAGGTAGGCGATGACTCAGCGAATAGCTTTAGCGATCATGAATCTTCTTGTTGGTAGCTTGTGCGTTGCTGCCGGTCATATGACTAATGCTCATTTTAATGAAATCATTGAGAAAACAACATTAGAACAAAGAAAAACGGCCAGCGTTATTAACGAAGTCACTTCGACTGAAGCTGGAATAAAAAACTATTTATCAGTGCGACCTCATGGAAGTCGGCTTACTTATTAGTTTTTTCGATTTCATGTTTATACGGGTCCCACTCTTCTTTTAAAGAAAGATCTTCGTTTATTTCCACCGGTTGGGGCTTGATCAGATAGGACAGCTCATCACTGTTCAATTTTTTATTATATATTTTATCATAGGTGGACTTAAATGTAAGAACGCGTTTAACGTATGTTCTTGTTTCAGCAAAAGGAATATGTTCAATAAATATATCGTAATCAACACGACCTAGTCGCTTTACCCAAGCTTTAACTCGATGAGGACCTCCGTTATAGGCGGCCGCCGTTAAAGGATTTTGATCCTGCATTTCTATCAATAATTTTTTTAAATAAGCAGCACCCATTTCAATCGATTTTTTGGGATCAAAAAGCTCAATAGTCTTGACGTCTTGTCCGACCATCGTGGTGAGTTTATCTAATGTGTATGGCATAAATTGCATCAAACCCACCGCGCCCACTGGAGATATCGCATCGGATTTATATTGCGTTTCGGCTTTCATAATAGAAAGTATGATATACGGATCAATTTTTCGCTGTTTTGCAAACTGAAAGATATCTTCTTTATAAGCTTCTGGATAAATCGACTTTAATATAAACGCATCCTTTTCAAACGACATGCGCTGACCAGGGAATTGTCTTTGACTTAAAGATAAAGCACGGTAATAAAAACTATTATCAGAATAAAACTGAATTAATAATTTGGCATTTTTAGATAATTTTAAATTTTTTTCAATCTCGTACAAATGCCATTTAGCGAGTTCGCCTTGTCGATTTTGAATTAAAAATTGAGCCCATTCAATATGACGCTTTAAATCTTCTTCTGATTGAACGGTTATTCCGGCATTTTCATCCGAGAAAATAATTTCATTTTCGTCGTTAACAACAGCGACTTGATTTTGTTCATCTCCATAAGTTTCAGAAAGAATAAAACTATAAAGACTTTGAATTTGTTCTCGAGTAATTTCTTCAGAGGGAATCGGAAAAATAGATCTACGATCTTTCGACATGGCCCAGAGATCACGAATCAGTGCATTTTTTTCAAGATCATTATTTTTTCGTTTCAAATCCTGGTAGCGTAACCATGATAACAAATTATAATAGGTGTAAGTTTCATTGTTAGCTAATGATTCAGAAGCTTTTTTAAATAACTGCATGGAGGTCAAGGTTTGTTCTTGCCGTTGATAGCACATCGCAATCCAATAACTGAGGCGTGATGAATCCGATGTATAACTACGCATTTCATTAAATGCCCGTAAAGCTTTTTCGATATCATTGTTTAAATAAAGACTCCAGGCCCGAAGCCAAGCGATTTGTTCATAATCACCGCCTTTACGTTTTTTCTTCCAATGAGATTTCGTTATGAATAACTGGTCAAATATTTTATACGCATCAGAATATTTTTTAGTCTGATAGAAAAGAAAAGCTTTTTGAAAAAGCATATCCGAAACATCTTTTTTTTCTTTTGTGTATAATTTAATAATTTTATTTAAAATGGTTTCAGATTTTTCTAATTCACCAGCCCGCTGCGAAATATAAAAATAGTTTTCCGCATAATCAGATGAAATTAACTCGTCTTCATGTTTGGACAAGCTATTAAATGCAGCCAAAGGATCGCCGACATTCGAACTAAAAACTGCCTGGATATAAGCCTTTTCCCAATCTTTAAGATTTTTATCAGACTTAATAAATAAAT
>CALMPX010000335.1 GCA_937871355.1 uncultured Bdellovibrio sp. | reverse complement strand
CATGAGCAAAGCCTCGGGAGAAATTCGCGCGAGCAATCCTTGCTCTGAATTCATGTATTTAGATAATACGGCTTGTAACTTGGCTTCGCTTAATTTAATCAAGTTTTACCAAGACGGAATTTTTAATACGGACAAGTTTTCTCATGATGTCGATCTTGTATTTAAGGCACAAGATGCCATTGTTGATTTTTCAAGTTATCCAACAAAACAGATCGCGGAAAATTCTTATCGCCACCGTCCTATTGGATTAGGCTTTGCCAATCTCGGAAGCCTTTTGATGCTGATGGGAATTCCCTACGACAGCGATCAAGGTCGTGCTTGGGCGGGTATGATTACGGCTATGATGACGGCTCAGTGTTATTTGACCAGTAGTGAAATCGCACGAATCAAAACTCCTTTTGCTGAATATAATAAAAATAAAAAATCTGCTTTGGCTGTTTTAGCGAAACAGATGAATGCGGTTCATAAAATCGATTGGTCACTTCTTCCGGAAAAATATAAACAAACAACTTACGCTCTTTGGATGAAGGCGATGGCTGGTATTAAAAAACATGGGCTACGTAACTCACAAGTGACTGTGATTGCGCCAACAGGAACGATTGGCTTGGTCATGGATTGTGGAACGACGGGGATTGAGCCGGACTACTCTTTAGTTAAAAATAAAAAACTTTCTGGCGGTGGCCAACTTCGCATCGTGAATGAATCATTAGAAAAAGTTTTGAAAAACTTACAGTACTCTGATTCTGAAAAAAATCAGATTATTCATCATATCGTTAATACAGGATCTGTAATGAAGTGTGCGGTTTTAAAACCAGAACACCGCGCGATTTTTCAAACCGCTCAAGGTGATAACAAAATTTCAGCCGATGGACATCTCATGATGATGGCCGCGGTTCAGCCATTTATTAGTGGAGCGATTTCTAAAACAGTTAATCTTCCAGCGGAAGCCAAAGTTGCTGATATTTCAGATGTTTATATGAAGGCATGGAAATTGAATTTAAAATCAGTTTCTTTGTACCGCGATCAAAGTAAATTTGTTCAGCCGTTATCCGATGTCAGTCAAAAGTGTGTGGTTTGCGGTCACACAACGATCCTGGAATCAGGTTGTTACAAATGTCACAATTGCGGTTTCGTTTCAGCCTGCGTAGGATAAATAAAGTTTTAGGTTAATTTTACATCATCCATTGTGGAGCTTGTTGAAATAGCTTATATATCCTTCTCATCGCAGGGGGCTGTATGATCAATTTGTCAAAAAAACAAGTTATTGGTTTATTGGGTTTTTCTTTTTTAGTATCTTGTACTCAGGTTGCTAACAAAGAACCGGGAATGGCTTTAATTTCTGATTCACAGAATATTGTCAGCACACGAGGCTCTGATGAAGATCAGTTCTTTGCCTTGATCAAGTTGAAAACACCAGCGTTACTTGAAAAATCAACGCGTTCAAAAGGCATGACCCAAGTTGATTTAAAATTAAAATCGCAAATTGAATCTGAACAAGCGCAAACCATTGCTAGTTTAAAAGCTATCTCGGCAGATATTCAAATCGTTTATCGTTATAAAATGGTGTTAAACGCCTTAGCAGTTGTTGGACCTCGCGAAGCTTTCGACAAGTTAAATACCATAGGCCTTATTGCGACATGGGAAAAAGTTGGAAACTTCGAACGTAGTATAATTCAAACGAACGAAGTCAACGGATCAACATCAGATGATTTAAATGCGCACAATTCAGCTAAATTTATTGGAGCAGAGGAATTGAATCGTTTAGGTATCACGGGAAAAGGCATCAAAGTAGGAATCATCGATACGGGAATTGATTACACTCATGCTATGTTTGGCGGAGTAGGCACGGCGGAGGCTTATAAAGCTGACGACCCGTCATTACCGAATGCTGGTTTTCCTTCGGCTAAAGTGGTTGGCGGTATTGATTTAGTAGGTACGGCTTTTAATGCGGCTTCAATTGATTTTGCTCAGCATATTCCTAAGCCCGATTTAAATCCCTTAGATGAAGCCGGTCATGGAACTCATGTGGCTGGTACGATTGCCGGTCAGGGCGATAATAATGTGACATCATATAATGGTATGGCACCAGATGCTTCTTTATATGCGATCAAAGTTTTCGGTGCGGATGGTTCAACCAGCGACATGGTTGTGATAGCTGGCCTTGAGTTCGCCGCTGATCCTAACGGAGATGGTATTTTAGATGATCAATTAGATGTAGTGAACTTATCTTTAGGTAGCAGTTACGGAACACCTAAAATGTTATACACTGAGGCGATTAAAAATTTAGTCCATGGTGGAACCGGTGCGGTGATCTCGGCTGGAAACGCAGGAAACGTCGATTATATCGTGGGTTCTCCGGGAACAACAACGGAAGCTTTAACAGTGGCTGCGTCTTATGATGATACAGAACACAATTGGATTTTTGCCTCTTCGAAAATTAAAATAGATACAGAATCAATTTATGTCGAAGCACTAGAGGCCGCGACCACTAAACCGATTAAAGAAGCTCCGGTAGTTGGAGACTTCTATTACCTTGGCTTAGCTGATAAAGATTTAACTCCGGAACAAGTGACAGCCTTAACGGGTAAAGTGGCTTTGATTGACCGCGGAGTGGTTAATTTCAATGATAAAGTCAAACGTGCTGTGGCCGGAGGAGCGATCGGTGTGGTGGTTGCGAACAACTCAGCGGGTGCTCCGATTGTCATGGGAACGACAGATCAATTTAATATTCCTGCTATTATGATCACGCAAGATGTGGGAAATAAAATTAAATCCGCGATGAAAATAGCAACGACTTCTGTTGGTGTTGAATTCTTAGGTGATAAAAATATCGAAAAGCCCCAAATCATTGATACAATTTCGAGTTTCTCTTCAAAAGGGCCTCGATCGATCGATGGTTTTTTAAAACCAGAAATCACGGCTCCAGGTTCCAATATTATTTCGGCTGATATGGGAACGGGTAACAAAAGCGTTCAAATGTCGGGAACATCGATGGCCGCTCCGCATATGACCGGAGTGATGGCATTATTGAAACAGGGCTTCAAAGATCGTGGTTTAGATTTATCAGCTCTAGAATTAAAAAACTTAGCTATGGGAAATGCTAAAACGATTTCTGAAAATGGAAAAATATACCCTGTGACTCGACAAGGTTCAGGTCGAGTTCAAGCGACGATGAAAATGATCAATTCTCCGGTTGTGGCTAATCTTCCTTCACTCGCTTTTGGTGAAGTGAGTGTGCCGACTAAAAAGAATTTAGATGTAACAGTAAATTTGAAAAATATTTCAGGACAAAATTTGCCGCTATCATTTGTATTTGAAGGTCATCCAGGAGTTAAGTTAATTACCGCTCCGGATTTTCAATTAGCACGTGCGCAGAATCAATCGATTAAACTGTCATTTGAAATGGATTCAAGTAAAGCGCAAAAAGATATCGAAGAATTTGACGGATTTGTAAAAGTTCTTTTAGCGGGCCAAGAAGTTTATCGTTTACCCGTATTAGCCGTTGTTCATA
>CALMPX010000334.1 GCA_937871355.1 uncultured Bdellovibrio sp. | reverse complement strand
AAATGAAACCAAAACGGACTGATTATTCTTAATTCTTAAAATAGACTGCTGTTCTAAACTAACTTCTAAATAAAGATGATTTAAATTAGTTACTGTTACGATCGGAACTTGAGGAGTGACCAATTCACCGATTTTATAGGTTACCGAGGTTACTGTTCCTTCGATGGCTGTTTTCATAATATTATCGTCTAACTGAATCAAAGGGTCCTGAGGATGAACGAGATCACCTTCTTTAACAAAAACTTTTTTAAGATTTAACGGAATAGCCGTGCGCAAACGAAAAACATAGTCGGCAGAAACAGTGCCGAGACCGTAAATACTTTCGATGATATCGCCTGTTTTGGGTTTCAAATATTCATCAAAAAAATATTTCCGCTTAATTAAAAAACCTAACCCCGCGACTATAATTACAATACCAATAATCATTGCGATTCTTATTTTATTTTTCATTTATTCCACTCTCGTATGTTCTTTAGCCAATATCTTATACCAATTTAAAATAAATAGCACTTGATACAATTCAGCTCATGTTGCGACAAATGCTTTAGCTAAAGTGGTCTTGTCGTTATCTATGAGAACTTCGATGATCACTTCGCAATAAAAGCATGGCGTCATCATCATATTCAATGATCATCAAATTCTAGTTAACAAGAAATAGAGAATTATGTTGAAAACTATTTACTAGAATTAATATTTGGTTGAGCCGTAGGCGTAATATTATTCATTTGAATATTTTTAATAGCGTCGCTATTTAATTTTATGTCGGCACAAGGCAATCGAGATAAATCTATTGAACACGGTGTTTTTTGGTCTTTGCTACAGCAGTACTGTCCACTGGTAACCCAAGCAAATGTATTTTGTGCGATTAAAAACGTGATCAATACTATAACTTTTTTCATAAATTCCCTATTAAACAAATAGAACCCTTATTTCATAGAAAAACTGTTTATTTGGTTATTATACATTTAGCAAATTAAAGGTAAACAAAATAATGAAACCATTAAATTGAAGCATTCCTAGACCTAACGACCCACACAGCGAACAGCAAAACCGTCGGTTCTAGAGAAATTAGCGATGATGCTAAAACTTGCGCCATTAAGACTTTTGTCTTTAGCTCAACTTTTGATTCACATTAGGAAATACTTGGATAGATTAATGCCGACCGACGAAGATGTCTCAATTTGACACAGTGACTTTGCTGTCAGACATTTTACTTTTGTGCGTGTCTTCGGGCTTCATACATCAATCATTAATTATTTTTTTGCTTTAAATACATTAAAAAAGAAGGCAGGGTTATAACAGCGGCGCATAGACAGGCCACTTCTCCTAAAATGGCATAACGACCGAAGCTAATAAAACCCTGATTTTGAGCAATGATTAATGAAAAATAACCAACGACTGTCGTAAAACAACAAAGCATAATCGCACTTGTCGTATTTTCAACAACATCCAATATATCGTGTTTTTCGTCTTGAATGTAACGCTGAAAAATATTGATTCCGTAATCAACTCCTACTCCGAAAGTAATAGGAAATGCCAAGAAATTTAAAAAATTAACTTTCCATTTAAATATAATAATTACACCCAAAAACCATATAACACCTGTAATTAAAGAAAATAACGTCAGTGATAAAATTTTAAAATCCCTAAAAAGCAGAAACACCAAAAACAGGACAAAGAAAAAAGCTAAAAGCGTAATCAAGGGACCATCCTGAATTACAGTACTCATTAAATCAGATATGACAGGGAACGATCCCGCCATTGGAACATTTTTTTCTACTGAGTCCGCAGCTATACGCATATTTTTGACTGATTGAATAATCTTATGACTATCATGCCGAGCCGAACTTAATTCTGGCTCAACTAAAACCAAATTTCCGACCTGGCCATTTTTTTCTGTAAATGGAGCTAGCAAGGTCTTTGGAATGTCATCCTCACTGAATTTTTCAAGCTTAACATTGAAAAGAAATTGCTCGAAAAAAAATCGATCTTTTGGATTCAACTGTGATAATCTTGTTGGAGTTATTTTGTTCTTTAAATCATTTAAAATCAATATTTTTTTGTCTTGATCTTCTGGTATCACATCCTTCAATGATTTAACCGAATCAATAATAGAGTCTTTTGCTTTTTGTTTTTCCAAGAGAGTTTGAATTTTATAAGCCGATTCTTTTGAATGTGGCAATAGCGCTATAGGAGACATGTATTTCCCAAATATTTCAGACATGTAATAGCTATAGTAGACAGATCCTTCTTCTACAGATTTTTTACTTCTTAAATTACTTAAATCTGTCTCAAGCATATTCGAATTTATTTTAAAAAACTGAAACACACTAACTAAAACCAGCAAAAAAGATGCAATGACAATAGGCTTGTAGTACTGAGATACTATTTTTCTAAAAAAAATACCTGTTGAAAACCAAGATCGACTTTGTAATTTAACAATATTTATATTTAACTGATCTGCTAAAGTTAAAAGTGAAGGCAGAATAGTGTAAGAGGCTACCCAACAAAAAAACATCCCAATAAAACCAATAACGCCGAATTGATTAAAACCCCTGAACTGAGTAAAAACAAGTGAGCCGTACGACAAAGAGGCTGCAGCGGCCGCCACTGTCGTCGCTGAGGCCGTTTTAGTTATTGATGTTATTAATGCCTGTTCATGCTTAAAGCCTTTTTTTCTTTCCTCCATATATCTAGATAATAGAATTATGCCAAAATTAATACCATTACCTAAAATAATACTACCTAAAAAAGCCGAATTGGCATTAAGAGGACCCACAAAAAAATAAGCTAATCCGAAAGTCCAAAAAGTTCCTATAAAAGTACTGACGACTAAGATCAATGTTGCCGTTACTGACTGAAAATAAATCAGCATAGCCAATCCGACTACAACAGTGACCACAATGCTGGATATAAAAAGATCTTCTCTAAGGGCTTCTTGCTCTTCAATCGAATTCTGAACGCTACCTGTATAATGCACAGTCAAGTCTTTTGCATAACTTGATGGATTAAGATTCTGTACAGCCTCTTCAACAATCGACTTTAATTTGAGCGCCTTTTGCAAATCTAAAACTTGACCGGACATACGAACAAGCACGATTCTTTTCTTACCGTCAGGAGTCGCATAAAATCCATCGGGAAAACGATTCATGCTTTGTATTTTTTTTTCATATTTTTTTTTAATAGCTAGTATTGGTAATAATTTGGCACTCTCTATTAAGTTCATATCTGTAGAAAATAATGAAAATGGTTTTTTTTCTTTTTTACTATTTTTTTTTTTATATTTTATATTGTTACTTATTTTTTTTAAATCCTTTAGCTCAACGTAAAGGGTTTTACGATCAGCCAAAAACTGCAGACCTGGATCTTGACGGTACTCAATTGCGCTGATCAAATGCGTAGGATCACTGTTCATTTTAGTCTGCAATTGTTGTGTTAAATCGACGACAAATCGCTTACTAGCTTCAGTTTCTTCAGATAATATCAAGACACCCATGTTATCCATGGATACTAATCGCTCAGATATTTCTTTAAGATCTGTCAAACTACGCGCTTGTTGAGGCAACAGCTGATAAATATCTGTATTCATTTTTGAATAAAACTGGACTGTGAAGTACGCCCCAATAACACCTAATATTGTAGTTATAATCAAAACGCGTCTGTTATAATTTAATATCCATAGGGTAAATTGAATCAAGAACGAACCTCCACTTTTATATATCAAACTGTTCTTGAACAAGTTGCAATATTTTTATATACAGTAATGCTCCAACAGCAAAAATATATTCGTTTAAATTATCAAATTACTTCTAATATTAAAAATGATAATTCATCCCCGCACGAACAACATGACCTGAAGTTTGACCACTCCAATCATAAAATTTCCAAGATCTGTTCGCCACTCAAACTTTGGCTGACTGTCACAAATAAAAGAGTCCGATTAAAATCATATCCCACGCGCATAAGAAGTGCCGTAATGTTATGCATTTGAATATTTTTAACAGCGTCGTTATTTAATTTTATGTCGGCACAAGGTAATCGAGACAAATCGATTGAACACGGAGTGTTTTGATCTTTGCTACAGCAATACTGTCCACTCGTATTATAATTATTTACTTAAGCCGACCGATGAAGATGTCTCAATTTGAAACAGTGACTTTCCTGGCTGATCTTCATTCGGCAATAGACAATATTTTATTTCAGTTCAATTTAAAATAAATATAAAGCTCTTGGGGTGGTCTATTTTTTGTAATAACAATGAATTATGAATTTTTTCAAAAATACGACTTTAATATTTTTTTCAATTTTTATGTCGGCCCGTGCAAATGCTTTTTTAAGCCTTGCCGAAGATTCATTTAAATGGAACAAGAGCACTTTAAAAGTCTGCTGGGCTAGCTTTACTGATCTCAAACAATCTCCGCAGTTTGATGAGGTCAATGATTTAATAACTAAGTGTGAATCCATGAATGCAAAACCTGTCTTTATCAACGAAGAGGATAGAGCCGCGGTGAAAGAAACCGTTATTCGTGAATACAATTTAAGAAAAACCGGAATTACATTTGAGGGATGGCAAAATTGTACAGCAGTCGCTGATGCTGATATAAAATTAGTATTTTTAGATAAAATTATTTTTCCTCAATTAGATCCTAGCAAATCAAACTCAATTCGAAGGGAAATTTTAACGGATTTTTACTCTTTACCGGTAGGCCAGTCAAACCTAGGACTATCTCGTCGAGAAAATAATGGAGCCAGAGTAACGCGTAGTCGCGATGAAAAAGGATTTATTTTTGTGCGAAAAACACGTAATCTAAGAAGTGAATTAAAAATAAATCCACAGCATTCTTTTTTATTAACGGTGCTACATGAGTTTGGACATGCCGCGGGATTACGCCATGAGCATATTAAAAAAACCGCTCTGACAGATCCAAACTGTAAAGATGTGTTTTTAGATAAAAATGATTTTACCGAAAATACTTCGACAGCTCACTCTTTCGGAGAATACGATCCCTTATCAATTATGAACTATTGCCACATCAGACAGCTTGAAAAAAAGGGAATCCAGTCTCTATCTGAAATTCAGTTAAGCCCCGGAGATC
>CALMPX010000333.1 GCA_937871355.1 uncultured Bdellovibrio sp. | reverse complement strand
AATTTTTATTCATATGGCATCAGTATGCGACGAATAGGATCGTGAATACTTTGACCGGCTAAAGCGGCGTAATAAGGTGTCGATCGAATATTAAAAATCTCTTTCGAATTTTGAAATGCGGCCTTCTCACTATCTGATAACTTAAAAAACTGAGAAAAGTCCTTTTCATTTTTAAATGACTTACGTAATTGCCATCCCCAATCATTCCAATCGTTTTCCGTGGCCTGGAAAGTCTCTAAGTACTGGGGTTTAAAGTTTTTTTCGAAGTAAAATTTCACACCTGTATTGATAAAGGATGGCGCCATCTTTGTCATCCCCGTCTTTTACCCCTTCAAGCTGTATTCTTCTAACCTCATGAAATAACTCTCAATTACGTAAATTCTCATTTTAAAACTCCAAAAGTTAGACGGCCATCTCATAGAGATACAAAAATTAAAATCATTTTAATCGAACTATTTCAATTAGTTACAACAGACGCCTCATTATGATCTATGGCCCAAGTCCTGCTTTATAAGTCTGTAAGTAATGGAGGCAAATATGAAACAGCTACTAACTATAAACAAAAAAATGATCTTAACAGCATCTCTTCTGGCGGTGTTGGGTACACAGTATTCATATCAGTCTTCATCACTGGATTTTAAATCCGCCTCATCTGTAAAAAACTACGGTGAGTTCGTATTAGCTTCAACAAGCGGTGATAATACAACAGTCGACAAACAAGCACATGAGGATAAAAAAGCCACTGAGGCCGTCAACCCGACTGAATGTAAGGATTGTAAAACGATCGTTTTATCTCCAACGACGACGCTGAAGTTATCTTTAGAAGATTACACAAAATTATTAACTCAAATTCAATTAGATGTAGCCAAAACAACGCCGACGCCAGCGGCGACGGTGGCTCAACAAAGTGATTCAGACTGTGAACCGGCACGGGCTGATGAAACACGCTCAGAGCGTCGTGATCGCATTCAATGTGAAAAAGAAGAGAAAGCTCAAATCAAAAAAGATAAAGAAGACGAGAAAAAACAAGCTCGTCTTGAAAAATTCGAAGATAAAATGGATGCGCTTAAAGACAAGTGCTCTGATGATTTAGAATGTTTATCATCTGGTTTCACCTCAATCTTATCTCGTTACGAAGGTAAAAATGCTTTACCGGCAACAACGGTTACAAAGGCTTTCAACACGGTTGTCGGCGTTCCATTAAAAAATGCATTAGCATCAAATGACCCCGCGGTCTTAGTGAACGCACAATCTTTATTACAAGATATGCCTGAACAGTATAAAGCACTAAAACAATCCGTCATCCTCGCGGTTAAAGCACAAGCCACTGTATCAGCGAACAAAGTCAGCGCTGAATATGCCGCGGTAAATGAATTATCAAAACAAAATAAACCACAAGAGTATTTCGAAGCTTTAGCCACGACTCAGCAAGATCACAGAGACTTGAACAACTTAGTTATGGGTTATTCTGTATCTATCGAACAAAGCTTAGAATTAGCTAACGACAAGACAACTTTTGCCTTCTACCAAAAATCATATGTTCCCGATATGAAAAAAATTATGACGGGCATTATTTCAGGAGTTCCTGCTGATGTTAAAAAAATTGAACCGACAAACAATACTCGTGATGGTCGCAACGGTACAAGTTCAACAACGTTACCTGAAAATGAAAAAATGACTCGCGACAACAGTCAATGGACTTTACCTACAGGGACTCAAGGATTACAAATCGGTACACCATCGACTCAATCACGTGGTGGCCGCGGTCCGAATCAATAATTAGTTTTATTCAAATAAGATAGATAAAAAAGAGGAGTTTTAAACTCCTCTTTTTTATTTTGTTTTTACAAGAGTTTGATAACGGCTGTGGCCGCCGCAATAACGACTGTAACAATCGATCCCAACTTAATTGTTGTTCTGTATTCAGACTGTAACATTTTATGTTCAATACGCTCAACGGATGTATCTATTTTAATTTCCAAGCTTTTAATTTGGTGTTTCGTCGAAGTTTCCAAATTCTTAATATCTTGTTTTGTTGAAATTTCTAGATTTTTAATATCTTACCTAGTAGAAGTTTCTAAATTCTTAATTGAATTTTCTAGATTCTTAATATCTTGTTTTGTTGCCAAATCATCCTCCAAGATTTCTGAAATCATTTGAATGTGGGCCTCGGCCTGTTGTCGACTCACACCAGTGCTTTCAAGAATTTTAACATATTTCAAAGCATTATTCATTAATTACCTCCAAGTCAGGCCTGTTATGCAACATGAACGTAGAGATTAAAGTTAACCTATTTGATTTGATAAACTGTTAAAAATGAAAAGCGAATTTAATCGTTTTTTGCGACGTTGTAATAAGACCCTTTAAGATAAGGGAAACCGCGCGACAGACGCACACGGTTGGCCTCGGGCCCGCTAATCAAATAATATTCTGGAAAGATATTGTCTCCGCCTAAACCTAATTTATAAAAAGGATTGCTTTTCCAAAGACCAAAAAAGCCCGTGAAAAAATCAAAACGGCCATAACCTTTAATCGCGCTGCCGGTATCACGCACAATCACAAATCCATTGTGAATTTCACCGTTAGGCAAACGAAGACCTTTTAATAAAGGAATAAAAATCACATCACCTAAGTTATAAATCGAAAGATCTGCCGCCACTGAATAGTACGGATCCATACACATTTGTTTGTATCCCGTTTTGCTATCACGAGCCGCTCCACGACCGTAAAGACATTTCGTACTGTTCACATGATCAAATGTTCTAATACCCGCTTCGTTGCGACGATCGACGTTTAATAAAATCATCGCACCACCTGGAACTTCAACTTGGCAACTTCCTTGCATTTCACATGATTTATAAACTCGTCGGCAAGTGCTCACGATCACATTGTTTTCAGAATCAATCAGATTCATTTTTTCACGATCAGCACAATTCACATGATCAAACTGAGTGTACTTGGGAATATAATAGATTGTCGGAGTTATTAATTGTTGTTTTTCATCTTCAGATAAGACTCTCATCGGAGCTGCTTTTAAGCCATTATCATCTTTACGATTAGCGCAACTCACAAGCAAAAGAACAAAGACTAAAATTTTGTACATGAGTCATGTAGTACCCATGTTTAATAGAGAGTAAAACAATTTTTAGATTATTGAAGTATTTACAGAGCTTAAATTCAATACAATCGTCTATGCGATTTTACCGTTTTTGAATTCAATTATATGGCTTGTAAACAATTTTGCCTCTGAAATGTTATGTGTAATCATTAACGCAGGGACTCTAATTTCACTCAAGACACTCTGTACTAAAGCATAAGCTTCTTGTTTGACTTCTTGATCAAGAGCCGAAAAAGGTTCATCTAATAGCAATAGCTGAGGCTTGCTCAACACAGCTCTCAGCAGAGCCACGCGCTGCTGTTCCCCACCTGATAAATTTTTTGCCTTGGTATTCCAACACTTTTCTAATTTCAATGTCTGCTTAAAATGTTTTAACATTTCTAGTGCTGATTGATTTAAATTATCACGTGCGCGCATAATTAATGTTATGTTCTCTTCCGCGGTCATATGTGGGAATAGTTCATAACTTTGAAAAACGACTCCCAATTGACGTTCATTCAAGCTCAAATGAGACATCTCGCAATTGTTAAGAACCCAACTCCAGTTCTTAGGTTGATATAAGCCTAATAAGATTTTAAAGAAGGTCGTCTTGCCTGATCCTGAGTGACCCGTAATCGCCGTCACACCTTGATCAGCAAACTCTAAAAAAGGTATATCGATTTGAAATCCATCAGTCGAAAAGTTTAAATTTTTAATTAGACTCATTTGTTAAAAACCTCGTGATATGAAAAAATAAAAAAACTACCAGTTTGTTTTGAGAGTGAAAAGGAGACTGAGATATGTCGAAATTAAGCGCTCGATAAATACACCAGAAAATATACTTTGTGCTCCTGCCGCTTTAATCAAAGCAAATTCGCAGAAAGAAAAAATAAATATAATATTTCCTGAAATCACTAACGATTTTTTCAGCTGAGGCAAGATGACTTGTCTTAAAGCCGTGCCAAAAGTTAGACCATAAATGCGACAAACCTCAAGTTGTGTGTGAAGGCTCGAAAACTGAGGTTGAATATAGCTTTTATACAAAGCCAAGCCGTAAATAAGATTTAAACCTAAACTCACTTTCACGACATCAATCATCACCGAAAATTGCTCGGAGAATAAAAGATACAACGAAAATCCGACCACCGTCGATGACGGCAAAAGAAAATACGTAACGAATTGGCTATTCGCTTTAATATAATTCAAATAAATAATGACAATTATCAAGACTAAAAAAATGACGATGGAAGAAAGACTTAAGATCAAAGAATGCGATAGGGCTGCTGTAAATTCATTAAAGTACATATGTTGATTGTTCATTTTCATTAAGGCTTGAATCACTTGAAAAATGTATCCACCAATGTAACTGGCTATGTAGGCCATAAAAAAAATAAAGCTGATATTCGTTTTTTTAATTGCTTGAGATTGAGATGTAAATGCCGATGCCGACAAATTATTTTTCTGGTTTAAATAAAAACCTAAACCCAACATTAAGATAATTTGAATGACAGCTACAACTGAAGCCGTAGCCCATTGACCATTAATATAGATCGACTCATAAATCAACAGTTCAACATTAGCTCCGCGCCCACCTCCAGCTAACAAGGGGACTGAAAGACTTGAAAAACAACCCAACATAATAATGAGAAAAATATTAAACAAATCTTGCTTGAGCAAAGGAATATACAATTTCATGTAGCGATCCCACCAAGAAACATTGTAAATTCCAACGACCCCAGAATAGCGATCCACCAATGCGCTGTAGGCATTATATAAAGCGACAGTACTAAATCCGAAGTAAGTGATCGAAAAAATAATAACAATACCCAGTGTTCCAAAGGGAAATTGTTTAAAATAAGAAAACACAATGAGAATAGTAAACAATGATGGCAAAAGAGATGGCAACAACGCGGCTGTCATAGCTGACGATAACCACTTGTTTTTTATTTGCGATAACCCTGGCACCAGCAAAAGAGAACCTGAAATACAAATGAATGCA
>CALMPX010000332.1 GCA_937871355.1 uncultured Bdellovibrio sp. | reverse complement strand
AAAAATACGGGTTTTGATTTTATTACAACGTCAAATAATCATACCTTCGATCGTGGATCCACGGGAATTGATAAAACGATCGATGCTCTGAATGAAAGACAATTTTCTTTCGTCGGAACTAGAAAAAAAGATAGCACTGATCCTTTATATAAAATTACCGAAATCAAAAATTTTAAAGTCGCTTGGATTGCCTGCACTGAAATGCTCAATGGTTTTAAAGATAAATACTCTCAAACTTTACTTTGCTATGATCAAGCCACCGAAATCACAGATCTCATTAAAAAAATTAAATCATCTGGTTTAGCCGATATCATTTTAGTAATCCCACACTGGGGCGTCGAATACGACCATGAACCCGCGAAAGCGCAAAGAAAGCATGCCCTACTTTTCGCTGAAGCCGGAGCCGACGCCATCATCGGATCACACCCTCACGTTTTACAGCCCGCTGAGAAAATCACAACCACAGACAAACGCGAAGTCTTCGTAGCTTATTCATTGGGAAATTTTTTAGCTTACCAAAAAGATATCGATCGTAAAACATCAGCGATTGTTTATTTGGAATTCAGCAAAACACCAACCTCAACGTGGATATCAAATTACACTTACCAACCAACCATTCGTGTCGCGCGAGAAATATTCCCCGCAGCCAAAATGCCCGAAGTCGTGACTCATGCGGAAAAGTATTTGGGAAAATTTAAACCTTAAATTCTTCCCGAAATATAAATATCAGAACCCAAAGTTTTGATATTCATATTCTTCAAAGACTTCTTATTCACCAGAGCCTCGATCCCAAAACCCTTCGTCCACGACAAACCATTAGCGCTGCCTATAATCGAAGTATTCATAAACAAATGAAGTCGATCCACTAATCCTGCTTGTAAAAACGAAGAATACGTCTGCGCTCCACCTTCAATAAAGACCGATTTAATATTCAAAGCCCATAATTGATCCATCACATCGTTTAAATCTTTAAATTTCAAAATATGAATATTTTCTGGTTTATGCACGTCTTGGAATTTATATTTTTTTCCAGTCAGCTTTGATTCGGGATCTAAGATAACAAGCTTCGTTTCTTTTTGAATCGAAGGATGACGAATGTTTAAAGATGGATTATCAACTTCAATCGTGTTGCTTCCAACGATGATCGCATCATACCAAGATCTGAGTTCGTGAACGTACTCACGCGATTCAGGCGTTGTAATCCATTGGCTTTCGCCGGTCGCTAAAGCGATTTGACCGTCTAAAGATGAGGCCACTTTCATGGCGACGAATGTTTTTTTCTGGCGAAAGTTTTTCAGGAATACTTCGCATAAGTCTTCTAGATCATTTTTAAACGGTCCTTGATATTCTTCAGCCTGAATGCCGGCGGATCGCAAGATCTCGGCTCCTTGGCCAGCTACAAGCGGATTGGGATCGACTAATCCGAAGATCAGCTTTTTAATTTTATATTGAATTAATTTTTTTGCACAAGATCCCGTTTTACCTTCATGGGCACAGGGCTCTAAAGTCACAAACACTGTCGAATTGACTAACTGATCTTCTGACAAACCCTTGATCGCATTAATTTCAGCATGCGCTTCACCGTATTTTTGATGATACCCGGTCGAAACTAATTTGTTTTCTGCATTAAGAATCGTGCATCCTACCAAAGGATTCGGCGACACGTACGGAGCTCCGGCTTGAGCGACATGAATCGCTAAGCCCATGGCTTGATCGTCAGAGAGGTGATCTCCGACTTTGATATTTAAATAATCTATTTCTTTTGTTTCCACGATTCCCAATAGGATTTCACTTCAACCGATTCAAAACCAGGATCGATATTTAAAGGGTTGTAAGTGTCGACCATAACAGCCACTTCATCAGTAAATGTTTTAGGGGGACCGTTTTGAGCCATCGCAAACGCTTTAGGATGAGGCCCATGAGGAAATCCTGCCGGATGATAGCTTATCATATTCGGGTGCAAATTATCACGACTGAAGAAGTTTCCCGCGTGATAAAAAAGGACTTCATCGTAATCGATATTTTGATGATAGAAAGGAACTTTTAATGCATCCGCATCAGTTTCAATTAATCTTGGCAAGAATGTACAAACCACGAATCCATTGGCGGCAAACGTTGTGTGCGCCGATGGAGGTAAATGAACGCGGTGAGACATCATGGGCATCATATCATTGATGTGTAATGTGAAAGGGAAAAAGTCCCCTTTCCATGAAACCGTATCATAAACACAAGCCTCATATTTAAAAGTGGTGATCGTTTCTAATCTTTTAATTTCTATCGACAAGCTTTCAACATTCTTTGTTTGTTTGAAGTGATGAAGCGCTTCTAAGTCAGGTTTTCCTAATGAAGCCAAATCATAGAACGCATTTTTTCCCACCATGCCGCGTTCAGGCTCGCGGTACATGCCTGATTTTGATTCGATAATGATAAACTGAGTAGGCTCATCGAAAACAAAGGCGTGATGTAAAGACTTGGGAATATTGATGTAGCTTCCGACCTTGAATTTTAATAATCCGTATTCAGTCAGGACTTCGCCTTTTCCTGAGTGGCAAAAGTATAAAGTTTCCCCGTCGACGTTGCGGAAAGATTTTAAATTTGTTTTTCCGGCTGATGTCGGTTGCAACGCCGTGACTGGATTCATGACGGAATACATCGCCACTTCGTTATTGAAAAATAATCGTTTCCAACGATTTCCTTCGTACTTCATCGGCACCAAATCAAAAAGATGAGGTCTGAGTGGCCCGTCAATTTCCGTCCAACGCGTTGGCGCTTCCGGTTTAATCAGGTGAGAAACAAGACCAAAAAAACCTTTACGACCGTGTTCTTCTTCCACATGACCGGCTGGAATTCCTTTGTGACCTTGTGTATGATTTTTACCCTGTGAATACTGATGCATTATAAATATCCTCGTTCACGTTGATCGGCTTCAATTGCGTCAAACAAAGCTTGGAAGTTTCCGTTACCAAAACCATCGTGACCTTTACGCTGAATCACTTCGAAGAAAACCGGACCAATCACGTTCTTCGTAAAAATTTGCAAAAGATAACCTTCATGGTCTCCATCGACTAAAATCGCGTTTTTTTGTAAACGTGTTAAATCTTCTATCACCATCGGCAAACGATCTTTGAGCATCGAATAATATGTTCCCGGAGGAGCCGCTAAAAATTGAACTTCGTTTGATTTCAACTGATCGATCGTTGGAATAATATTTTCTGTGGTCATCGCAATGTGCTGAATACCTGAACCTTTATATTCATCTAAATATTCCTGAATTTGAGATTTGCTGTCTGATGGTTCGTTAATCGGAATAGCAAATTTTCCACAAGGAGACCCCAAGGCCTGCGAAAGAAGTCCGGTTGATTTACCCTTGATGTCGAAATATTTAATTTCATAGAAGTTGAAAACATTTGAATAAAATTTAAACCATTTATCCATGTCTCCCTTAGGAACGTTGTTGGTAAAATGGTCGACGGTTTGAAAACCTAATCCCATCGGACGAACTGAATTATCTTTTAATCCAAAAATTCTTTCATACATTTCTTTGTGATTTTTCTCATCGATGAAATAAATGAGTGAATCTCCGATACCATAGATCGCAAAAAAAGGAGAAGCTCCGCGAGAGGCTTCATTGCCATCATAAACTTTGGCACCACGAGCGATAGCGGCTTCGAAGGCTGCGGCGGCATTACCAACGCGAAAACCGGTTGAGGCGACACATGGGCCATGTTCCGCCGCAAATTTCATGGCAAAAGTATTTGGTTCGCAGTTTAAAATAAAATTGATGTCACCTTGGCGAAATAACTTAATATTTTTATTGGCCACTTTAGCTAATTCAATAAATCCTAATTTTGCAAAAAGTTTTTCCAAAACTAAAGCATCAGGTCCGGCGTATTCAAGAAAATCAACACCGTTCAATCCGATTGGATTTTTTTCAGTGATGGCTCCGTCTTTCCAATTGATCGTTAAAAATGACATAAGTTCCCCTCAATATTTTGAATGTTCAAAATATAATTAAAACGATCTTGTTTGGCTAGTGTATTCTAGCCCATTTGGCTATAGAAAAGGCTGACCGCAGGGTCGGTTATAATGGATCTCTCGCTCCAGCGAACGATATGTAGCCCTGATGAGTCACGTAAACGAGATAAGGCTACATAGGCCTGGCCCGG
Source organism: uncultured Bdellovibrio sp. (assembly GCA_937871355.1). Classification (GTDB taxonomy): domain Bacteria; phylum Bdellovibrionota; class Bdellovibrionia; order Bdellovibrionales; family Bdellovibrionaceae; genus Pseudobdellovibrio. Next base: position 9,259 of record CALMPX010000332.1, on the reverse strand, counting down.
CTCCCACAAGGATGAAAGATCGCACCACAATTCGTCAATCGTCGCCCCCTGAGATTTATGAATGGTTGTGGCGTAAGCTAAAGCCAGAGGGAACTGAATGACGCTGGCTTTAATGTTTCCATCGGCATCCAAAAGTGAAAACTGCATTTTCTCGACTTTGATTTCGCGACCAAAACCGGCGCGGTCACGTAAATCCTTTTTAACAATAATATGATCACTATCAATGTGCACCACCGTGCCACGTGTGCCATTGACATATCTTTTTTGGGCGTCATTTTTTAAAAATAAAACACGACAATCTTTTTTTAATTTTAATTCGTCGGGCACAGGGGCATTTTTCTTAAGACTGGTGATAAATTTTTCTTCGCCTAAATAAATTGAAGGGATAATATGTTCATCCTGATTGATTTCATTTAGTTTTTTTTGATTATAAAATTCCGACTGATCCCGACGAGGAAATAAACGCGTCCCCGGATCATCTTCGTTGTGAATTTTCACTCGAGAATTTAAAAAATCGCGGGCCTTGGCATTTAATTTTCCCGTGCGCACTTGATCTAAAACTTCGAGGTACTCAGATTCTTGAACACGTTGATTGTATTTTAACTGGTAATTAATAAAGTTCGTTTTTTTCCAGACTTCGTGCAGAAAACACCAATCACGTTTTTTTCCTGCCATAGTCACTGGAGGAAGCTGTCCAAAGTCACCCACCGCGATAACGCGCATTCCACCCCAAGGTAAAGTTGATTCGCGGGCCGCTTCTGATAAAAATTCCGCAGCAGCCAAAGCCTCTCCGGGAATCATCGAGATTTCATCAATGACGATACCATCGACCTTCGCCAAGCGTTTCATTAATTTTTTATCATTTAAAGCGCGTTGAACGGTGGCTTCTAGACCACCCTCCATAATGCCAATCCCAAAAAAACTATGAAAAGTTCGACCGCCTAAAAGCACGGCAGCCGCTCCGGTACTGGCTAAGATGGGCATGGCTTCTGAACTCAGGTCCTTCATCAATTCGCGGACCACATAACTTTTACCAGACCCTGCACCACCCGTCAGGAAAATATTATCGCCTGATTTCAATAAATCGAGAGCGATTTTTTGCTCGTCTGATAGTGTTGGAGGCTTAATAATAGTTGATGTCATGAAGCGATAATTGTAAGCTGAATGACGCTCTTTTTCAAAGAAAAAGGAAATGGCGCAAAAGAAACAAAGGACAATTATGCCAGGATCAAAAGTATACGTTAACCGCACGCTCAACTTGAAAAAAATTAAATATATTGGCTTAGATATGGATCACACCTTGATCCGCTACAATACAGAAAATTTTGAGCGTTTATCACACACAACCATTATGGATAAATTAGTTTCTGGCAAAGGTTACCCCGAACAAATTAAAAAATTACAATTTGATTTTCATTTCGCCTTACGCGGGTTAGTTATTGATAAACCCAAAGGAAACTTACTTAAATTGAATCGCTACACGGCGATAAGAAATTGTTTCCACGGTTTGAAACCGCTTGATTTTAAAATACGTCAAAAAACCTACCGCTCAACATACATTGACCTTAGCAAAAGTGATTATCTTGCCGTGGATACGAGTTTTTCCTATTCATTAGCCCACGCTTATTCACAATTAGTTGATCTCAAAGATTCAGATGCAACTTTGAAATTACCCGATTACGCCCAAATGGCTGATGACGTGCTGGACGCATTAGACCAAGCTCACCGCGATGGTTCTTTAAAAAATGCCGTACGTGATAATCTGGCTCATTACATCATTAAAGATGAAAATGTCGTTAAGTGTTTAGAAAAATATAAAAAACATGGAAAGAAAATTTTCATTCTGACCAATTCGGATTTTCATTATTCTAAATTACTTTTAGACTTTGCCATCAATCCCTTCTTGAAGGATCACGAATCATGGGTTGATCTTTTTGAATTCGTCATCACGTTCGCTCAAAAACCAAAATTCTTCTACGATGATTTAAAATTTCTTAAAATTGATCCGACCACAGGAACAATGACGAACATGGATGAAAAGCTAACTCGTGGAGTTTACCAAAGTGGTAACGCTAAAAAGTTCACGACGGATTTAAATCTTGAAGGTGACGACATTCTTTATATCGGCGATCACATCTACGGTGATATCTTACGACTTAAAAAAGAGTGTAACTGGAGAACCGCCATGATCGCCGAAGAATTGGTGGAAGAAATCACTCAGAATAAAAAAGCTGAACCGATCATTAACGAGATCGATGCCTTAATGAAGCTTAAAGAACCTCTTGAAGACGCATTAACTGAATTGATGACTCAAAAATATGAAAAATCAAACAAAGTCGACGAAGCGGCGATTGATAAATTACAAAAAGAAATCAATGAACACGATGCTCAAATCAGCAATCTCATTAAGCAACAGCAATCATTATATAATCCAAACTGGGGTCAACTCATGAGAGCCGGCAATGAAGAAAGCTACTTCGCCTACCAAATGGAACGTTATGCTTGCGTTTACATGAGCAAAGTAGAAGATCTTTTCCAGCTTTCTCCGCGCACTTATTTCCGTGCACCTCGTCGTCCATTGAGCCACGAAGTTTAGTTTTAACGAATCAAAATCATGTAATCTTTTTCACCGGTCTTATCCATGAGGCCGGCGATTAAAGATGAAGGTGGGTCAATTTTCGCCATGTCAACGCGGCGTCTTTGAGTTCGGGCTTTGTTCACGATCAAACAGCCCCAGCCAGCAATTCCTTCTTTGTTATCTGTCATACAAGGGAAAATTATTTTTCTTTCATCTTCGGGCTTAATGGCAAAGTAGCCCATGGAAAAAATCAGTGGGTTTAAGCCGTAGGCGGCTTTCATTTTAGCCATAGGATTTTCAGGAATAAAATTGGTTGAATAAATGGCGGCGGTAATGACTAAAATATTTTTGCCTTTATTCGCTTCTAGATCTTTGGCAACAAGACCCCAATTCTCTTTTATTTCTCGAACCATGGTGGCACCAAGCAGAGTATGATCGGCCTCTGATAATCTGAGTTCTTTATCCACATAAACCATGTCAAAAGCGCCATTGTCTTTTTCGATCAGATTTTTCAATTCTTTATAAATATCGATTTCACGTTCTGCCTGCGGTTCAATACCGAACCAGATGTGCTTGTTCTGCTTAATCTCGGTTTGAACGGTGCTGTGTATGGCCTGAGCCACCTCTAAATTGGATTTAAAGTAGCTTAATTTGATCAGAGGTTCGGTTGTTTCAGACTGCCCTTGAGAAAGGTAAACCAAAGAGATCAGGCCAACTATAAATACGGCGGCTATGTAATGAGCGGCTTTTAATTTTTTCATGGACTCAAACTACCTTATTGCAATTGTTAAGTAAATGCTCTACTTTCGGCAAAAGTGTGTTACACTTTTGTTAAATAAATTCATAAATGGACTTGATCGAAAGCTAGATAATCGACAGGTACCGAAGGAAAATATGAGTGAAGCCAACAGCAGAAGTGATTCTGCGACAATTCTTTTAATCGGCTCTGGAAAGCTTTCAAAGCACTTAATCCATTGGTTTAATCTTAATAAAAATAATTCATCAAAAATTTTAAACTGGGATCGCCATCAAGACCCTCATGCCATTCATCGTTATGCAACCCAAGCCACTCACATTTGGCTGGCGATTTCTGATTCTGCAATTATTCCTTTTTATGAAAAGTATTTAGCAGGTCACGAGGCCCGCGTGGTTCACTTCAGCGGCGCTTTGCACGATTCACGTGTTACATCAGCTCATCCACTGATGAGTTTTGCTGACGAACTTTACGCCGATGATTTTTATCCAAAAATTCAATTTGCTCTGACCGGTTGTGATTCTTTATCTGAAGCTTTGCCAGGATTTACCAATACTTGGTTTCCACTGAAAGCAGAAAACAAACCGCTCTATCATGCTTTGTGCGTAGCTGCCGGGAACTTTCCCCAAATTCTGTGGACTGAAATTTACAAAATTGCTCACGACCATGACCTGCCAGCGGAAGCTTTTGATCTTTATATTCAGCAAATCACTGAGAACTTTTTAGCTATGAAAAATTTGGCCCTCACCGGTCCCATCGCCCGCAAAGATGTTTCCACCGTCAATAAAAATATCGAAGCTTTATCGGGAACCCCACTTCAATCGATCTATCAAGCCTTTAGCAAGGAGTTCTTAAAATGAAAACAATTTTAGACTTTCAAAGTTTTAAAAATAAAAATCAAAAGATCACCATGGTGACTTGCTACGATTATACTTTCGCTAAAATTTTAAATAACTCTGATATAGATACTTTATTAGTTGGAGATTCTGTTTCCCAAGTGATTCATGGTTACCCGACGACATTGCATGCGACCGTGGCTATGATGGAGCTTCATACGGCGGCTGTCGCTAAAGGTGCTCCGAATAAATTTGTCGTCGCCGATATGCCTTTTTTATCAACGCGCAAAGGAATCAAACAGGCCGTTGAAGCCGCCGGCATTCTGATGAAAGCCGGAGCCCAAGCCATTAAAATCGAAGGGGCTAAAGGCCACGAGAAAATGATTCAACATTTAGTTGAATCAGGAATTCCCGTGATGGGACATCTTGGTTTAACCCCGCAGTCGATTCATCAATTAGGTGGCCCTAAAATTCAAGGGCGCGACGATGCTGGAGCTGAAAATATTTTAAATGATGCTCTCGCTTTAGAGAAAGCGGGATGCTTTAGCCTGGTGTTAGAATGCATCCCGACAGAACTTTCTAAAAAAATTACCTTAGCTTTACAGATTCCCACGATAGGCATTGGAGCTAGCCATCACACTTCGGGACAAGTTTTGGTTTTACAAGACATGTTGGGATTGAATGCGGATTTCAAACCCAAATTCTTAAAAAAATATTCAAATGGGGCGGAAGCCACAATCAAGGCTATCAACTCTTATGTTGCAGAGGTTCGCGCGGGAACATTCCCCGATAAGGAACATTCCTATGAATAAACCCTTAGTTCTTAAATCGATTGCTGAATACGATTCTTTCAGAAAAAATGTGAAAGGCACCGTGGGCTTTGTTCCCACCATGGGTGCCCTTCATGCAGGGCATGCCAGTCTATTAAAACAATCAGTTCATGAAAATGATTCAACGGTATTAAGTATTTTTGTCAATCCTACCCAGTTTAACGATCCTCAAGATTTAGAAAAATACCCGCGCACCTTCGAAGCTGATTTTGCACTGGCGGCTGAATGTGGCGTGGCGGCGGTTTTCTATCCTGATTATAAAGAAATGTATCCAGACAATTACCGTTATGTGATGACCGAAAATAGTTTTTCAAAAATTCTTTGCGGAGCCGCCCGACCTGGACACTTTGACGGTGTTTTATCTGTGGTGATGAAATTATTAAATATTGTAAAACCACAAAAAGCTTATTTTGGTGAAAAAGATTTCCAACAACTTCGCCTCATCGAAGATATGACCAAAGCTTTCTTTATGCCGCTGGAAATCCGCCGTGGTCCAACATTACGCGAATCTTCCGGTTTAGCCATGAGTTCGCGCAATACCCGTTTATCAAAAGAAGGGCGTGGAAAAGCAGCTCTTATTTATAAAACTATCACTACTGCCAAATCAGCCGTTGAGGCTCAAAATATTTTAAATGAAGCGGGATTTAAAGTGGATTATTTAGAAGAGATCGACGGACGACGTTTCGTCGCTGCTTTTCTAGAAGGGGTCAGGCTCATCGACAATGTCACCATCTAATTCACCCAAACAAAATATTCTGATTTTGATGTCCGGCTCGATTGCTGGATACAAAGTTTGCTCACTCATCAGTAAGCTCATTCAAAATAATTTTAACGTGAAAGTGGCCATGTCGGCTTCGGCACAAAAATTTGTTGGTCCAGCCACCATCGAAGGCTTAACCGGACAACCAGTTTATGCCGACACTTTTGAGGCGGGACACGCCATGGAACACATCCACCTAGCACGCTGGGCTGATTTGATTTTAGTGGCGCCAGCCACCGCGAACACCATTAATAAAATGAGCCAAGGCGTCGGTGACGATTTACTTTCCACAATTTTCTTAGCTCATGACTTTGAAAAACCTTTTTTATTAGCTCCAGCGATGAACACCAAAATGTACATGCATCCAGCGACACAAAAATCGATCGCTGAACTTAAAGCGATGGGAGTTGAAATTTTAGAAACAGCTTCTGGTGTATTAGCCTGTGGAGAAGTCGGTTACGGTCGATTGCTTGAACCTGATCTCATGTATAACGAAGTGATTTCACGCCTACATGCTCATTCATCGACTCCAACACGAAGTCCGGTTCCCAACACCCAAAAATTATTTAAGGTGTTGATCACTTCAGGCGGAACCCAAGAACCGATTGATGATATTCGCGTCATCACCAATAAAAGAACAGGAAAAACCGCATCTATCTTGGCTGATCAATTTATCAATGCGGGATTTGATGTGACTTATCTTTGCGCTGAAAACGCTGTTCGTCCTTTATTGACGAATACGGTTGAAACTTTTGTAACATATAAAGATTTAGATCAAAAATTAACATCTCTGCTTAAGAATCATTTTGATCTTATTATTCATACGGCGGCGGTGAGTGATTATTCAGTGGCTCAAGCTCAAACTGGAAAAATTGATAGCTCAGCTGATATCATCGAAATTAAATTGGTTAAAAATCCAAAAATAATTGATAAAATAAAAAAAATATCACCACAATCAAAATTAGTGGGCTTTAAATTAACATCTCAAGCTACTGGCAGCGATATTCAAATGAAAATAAATAATCTGTTTGAAAAAGCTCAATGTGATTATGTTGTTCATAATGATTGGAAACAAGTTCACACCGCTCATCATGTTTTTAATCTGTATTCAAAAAAAGAAATACAGAAAAATTTATCTATAACTGATCTGTCTTATGCCTTGATCACCTTATCATTAAACAAGGAGTCTTTATGATCCTCTCACTGGATGTAGGAAACACTCAAATTTATGGCGGAGTCTTCGAAGGACCTATCGGAAAAGAAAAAATGCTTCTGGCTTTTCGCAGAAATTCTAAACAAGGATCTTCATCAGACGAAGTCGGTATTTTTCTTCGCACTGTTTTAAAAGAAAACAATATCGATCCAACTAAAATCAAGCAGATCGTATTTTGCTCAGTTGTGCCGGATGTGATTTATTCATTACGAGGAGCTTGCCAAAAATATTTCAATATCAATCCGTTCATTCTGCAAGCCGGAGTCAAAACCGGTTTAAGAATTAAATACCGCAACCCGCTTGAGGTCGGTGCCGATCGTATTGCCAATTCTATCGCCGCCACTCATTTATATCCGGGAAAAAACTTAATCTTGGTGGACTTAGGCACAGCGACAACTTTTTGTGCCGTGACGGCGGAAAAAGATTATATGGGCGGATCCATTATTGCGGGTCTTAAATTATCAATGGAATCTTTAGAAGCCAAGACAGCGAAGCTTCCTTCGGTCGAAATCGTACCCCGCAACCAAGTCTTGGGCCTTTCAACAGTTGAAAGTTTGCAAAGCGGTCTTTTCTATGGACACCTAGGGTCTATGCGCGAAATTATCACACGTATTTCCGCTGAATGTTTTAAAAATGAAAAACCCTTTGTTATCGGAACCGGAGGATTATCAGCGATGTTTGAAAAAGAAAAAATATTTGACGTGATTATTCCCGATCTGGTTTTAAAAGGAAACTTAATTGCTTTATCGCTTAATGCAGGAGGCGACCAATGAATGATATCAAAATAGAAATGATGTACTCAAAAATTCACCGCGCTACGGTGACTGATGCTGACTTAACCTATGAAGGATCTGTGTCCATCGACAAAGCTTTGATTAAAAAAGCAAAACTTCATGTGAATCAAAAAGTCGATATACTTAATTGTAATAATGGCGCCCGTTTTTCAACTTACGTGATCGAAGGCAAAAAGCAGCAAATTTGTTTAAATGGGGCTGCGGCGAGACACGTTCAAAAAGGCGATGTGGTGATCATTGTCGCTTACGCTTCGATCCCTTTAGCGAAAGCGCATTCACATGAACCAACCGTGGTGTTCGTTGATAGTAAAAATAACTTTGCCGAAAAACGTAAAGAAAAAAGAGATAAAAAATCGATGTATTAATTCCTAAAATACTCTATGGCATCGACGACGGCTTCCGGGCGATAAGCTTGGAGGTCTTTTTTCCATTGAACTTTGCTCCAACCTAAAGTTTTAAATTCTTTGCGGCTGATATCTCGATTTTTAACTAATTCAAAATAATTTTGTGAAGGCGCCAAGTCCTTTCGTATCATTTCTAAAGACGGCACGTGCAGTTGGACGAAATTAAATTTATGATTTTTGCCTATGAAAGCTTTAATGCCATCATGGAATAAAGATTCAAAATTATATTCCACTGTTTGGTCACACTCGTTAACTAGCATCAGCTTTTCGGCTTTCTGAAAAAATTGTTCGACATGAATATTTTTATGATTATCGCAGCCCATAAAAATAATTTGACGAGCTTGAATTTGATTAAACACTTTAATCGGTAAAGCCGTCTTTGATGGCAGAATCCAAATGCTATTTTGATCCTTCACCGCCACTTGAATATCAGGGTTATTGACCGCCGCTTGCGCTAATGTTTTATAAAATGGAGAATTATCTCTGAGTTCGCCGTTATACTCGATTAAATAGTCGAAATAGGCTTCAGCGAACGAATCTGTTACGCCGTACTGCTGAAGATGTTGAGTCATACCTGTATAAAGCTGGTAGACTTCTCCCCGACTTTGTAAGGTTGATGATAAAATGAGGTCGGTGAATTTATTAATATTGAGCATTCCATTATGGAGTGGATTTGAATCGACGAGCATCGATTCAATAATTTTCTCGGAAGGCAAATTCATGCTCGATAAAATCATTGGTATACTTTGAACCAGATTACTTTTTTGTTTCATGCTGAGCTCGTTGTAACTGGCAATAATCGATGAAGTGAGAAGCGGGCGTAAACTGTAAACGGCGGCTTCAGCGTCCGCGTTTTTATCCTCAAAATCAACACCACAAGATTCTGCATGTTCCGCGTACTTCCAGGCTGACAGACAATAACCCTTGGCTGATTTAATAACCTGAGGCCATTTCACCGAACCTAATTTTGTACGAATTTTATCCGTCGGGTCTTCTAATTCGACTTTGCCTGTTAAAACATAAAGTATAAAATCTGTTAACGATTCATCGAACAAAGTCGTGTCGACTTTCATCGAATTCTTGTTCTCGG
>CALMPX010000331.1 GCA_937871355.1 uncultured Bdellovibrio sp. | reverse complement strand
AAAGTTAATGAATCAACTATTACCAGAGACGCTCAAGGCGTCATTATAAAAGGGCAGATCGTACGTGCCGCTGATGAGGAAATTCCAGGATTCTCATTAGAGCAGTATGATATGAAAAATTTTATTTATAACGGAAAAACGGTAACGATGCGTGACTGGGTGAGCTTACGTCTTTCCGGAGGAAACTATAAACTCGATCCAATTCCTGACATGATGGAAAGAACAAAACAACTTTGTGATAGCTTTACTGACCGTGTGATTCAAGTTCAAAAAGCCATCGATAGTGGCTTAACTAAAGAAACTCTCGCTGTTTATCCAAATAATATTTTTGGTGCTGAGGGCGATTGGGAAACGCATTCGAGTCCGAGCAGTGATTTAAGACGTCGTGCGGATTCACTGTCATTAGTCACTTTTGCAAAAGATATCGTTAAGCGCGTGAATGAAAAAGATCCAATGATTTCATACAAAGGTGCAAACTTAAAAGCAGACTTGCTTGCTGCCTTTAAATCAGCGGCAGGTGCTTGTAGTATCACGTATAAAAATTCAGTGGGAGCTCCGGTCAAATTGAATCTGATTCAATTAGCTTCACGAGCTAATCTCATGTCTTTCGATCCGTATATGTGTGCGGAATTGCGTTGGGGAGCTACAGGGGCTGAACTTGCGACTTGTAATAGCAGTGCTGATAAAAAAGAAATCTACAAATTAACTCAGTTCTTAAGAAATGATAACGTTAAGAATGAGGCTGCTGTGCATGCGTACACTTTAGATATGCTTCGTCAGCTTAATGCAAACAAACAAGTGAACAATAATCCTGCAGCCGTTAATTATGATATTTTAGGACAGATGTCGGCTCTGTAAAAGGTGCCAGGCCTTTTTTTTCTTAATAAGTTTAGAAACAAAAAAGCTCAAGTTGAAAAACTTGAGCTTTTTTAATTTAACACGGAAATAAAAAGGCCTGGCACCTTTTTATTTATTCGTGACGATGCTCCAGCCGCAGAGCTTGTACAGCATACGTGCTCCGACGTTTCCGTCCCACTCGGCACTGTCGGCATCACCAGTGGAGACTTCATTCAGATCAAAGCCTACGATTTGTCTTCCGCTTTGGGCTAATAAATTGAAAAGATAGAAAACTTCATCCACCGAAAGTCCGCCGACCACGGGGGTTCCCGTTGAAGGACAAAATTGCGGATCTAATCCATCAATATCAAAAGAGATATAAACTTTTTTCGGAAGTTCTGAAATCACGTCGCTGGCGATCGATTCCCAGCTTTCACCTTTTAACTGTCGTTGTTTGGTGGGGATATCGAAAAATGTTTTAATATCTGAGCGCGACTGAACAAAGTTGTATTCTTCTTCGCAGAAATCACGAATACCTAATTGAACTAATTTGGCCGGTCTTTTTTCTATCGGAGAATTCATCACGTTAAACATGATCGAAGCATGAGACTGGTGAAACCCTTGATAAGCTTTTCGTGTATCTGAGTGAGCATCTAAATGAAGAATACCGACTTCGGATTTTCCACCCACTGAATGTTTTTCACAAATTGCCTGAATAGCTCCCAACGGTGTCGAGTGGTCCCCGCCGACGAGGCCAAACAATTTACCAGCCTGTAAGATTTTTTTTGTTTCCGCATAAACCCAGGCCGTCAGCTTTTCTGAGGCTTGGTTGACTTGAGCCGTTAAAGTTTCAATTGTTTTGGTGTCGTCAGACATCTCCGTTTTTAGATGGATGACTTTTTGAGCGGATTTTTTAAAATCCTGGCTCATCTGGTGGATTTCTTCAGAGACCGGTTTCATAAAGATTCCGTCTTCGTAAGCTGTTTTCGTTTCGATATCGAAAAGATCAATTTGTTCAGAAGCTTCGCGAATGATACGAGGGCCGTTACTGGCTCCTTTTCCGTAAGAAGTTGTCACTTCCCAAGGCACCGGCAAAAGAACAAGTTTGCATTCAGCTTCAGACAAAGGAATTCCAAAGATGCCGTAATCCGATGAAATTGTTGTGGTTGCGTCAAACTTAGGTGTTCTGCTGTTGCTATTGGGGGTGTCATTCGAATGTGGAGCCATGAAATCCTCGCTGAGGGTGACCGATACCCTGTAAGTCGTTAAATTTTATAGTTTTTTTATAATATAAGATGGACTCCCTAAGCAAGAAAACATATTATTTTCCAACTTAATTATTTCTTATATTCAAAGGAGTTTTGGATGAAAAAAATGACGTTATTATTAACTGCGGTCATCACTTTAGCTGTAAATGGGGCTCAAGCAGCCAAGCCTAATTTAACGGCGCCTCAGGGTGGAGTTATGAATTATAATTTCGATAACGAACCTGAAAGTTTGCATCCAATTATGGCTGGAGATCAATACGAGCAGTATTTCGCCAATTATGTTCACGATACTCTTTGTACATATGACATTGAAAATAACGACATCGTTCCTGCTTTAGCGGAAAAGATTGAAACATCAAAAGATGGTTTGTCTTTCACCTTCCATATCCGCAAAAATGCATTCTTTCATAATGGTGATCCAGTCACCGCTGATGACGTAAAGTTTTCATTAGACACCATTAAAGAACCAAGACACCAAGCTTTAAACATGGTTCCTTACATTGAAACTTTCAAAAAAGTTGAAGTTATCGACAAACACACCATCAAATTTACAGCTTCTGAAAAATATTTTAAAAATTTAGAATCTCTTTGTGGAATAATCAAAGTTATTCCTAAATCAGTTTACGGTGATATTAACAAGTCGATCAAATTACAAAAAGAAGCGGTCGGAGCGGGTCCTTATAAATTCGAAAGATACGATAAAGGTCAAATGATCGTCGTTAAAAAATTCGACAAATGGTACGGTAAAGATGTTAAAGACTTCAAAGGGTACTATAACTTTGATCAAATCAATTTCCGCTTCACTAAAGATGATTCAATCTTGATTGAACGTTTGAAAAAAGGCGAAGTAGATTTTGCTGAAATGAAATCAATTGATACTTTCTTAAAAGCAAAAGGTGGACCGTTCGGAAAAACAGTTTTTGCTAAAAAAGTAAAAAACAGTTCTCCTAAATCATATGGTTTTGTTGGTTTCAACTTTAAAAACCCTATTCTTAAAGATTTAAATGTACGTAAAGCTCTCGCGCTTTTATTTAATCGTCCTGAAATGAATAAAAAATTTAAAGAGGGTATGGCCGATCTTGCAACAGGGCCTGTTTCTGTTAACTCAAGCCAAGCTGCTGACGTAAAACCTATTCTTTTTGATCCAAAAGCAGCACAAGAGCTTTTGAAAAAATCAGGATGGTCTGATTCAGATAAAGACGGTGTGTTAGATAAAACTGATGCAGGTAAAAAATTAGAAATGAAACTTACTTTAATTTACGCTAACAAAGATTCTGAAAAATATTTCACAATTGCTAAAGAAGATTATAAAAAAGCCGGTATTGAATTAACGTTGAAATTTATGGAGTGGAATAGCTTCGTAAAAGCCATTGACGACCGTAACATAGAGATGTTTGCCATGGGCTGGGGCGCTGGTTCAATCGAATCAGATCCAAAACAAATTTGGCATTCTTCTTCTGATTCTAAAGGCGGATCTAATTATGGTGGTTACAAAAATCCTGAAGTTGATAAATTAATTGAAGAGGGCCGTGCTGAATTAGACAAAGCTAAGCGTACTAAAATTTTTAAAAAGGTTTATACTTTGATTGCTGAAGATGTTCCTTATATTTTCATGTTCAATAATAAATTTGATTTCTACGCTATGAGCAGTAAAGTTAAAGCTCCTGCCGAAACATTCAGATATGGATTCGGTCAAGCCACGTGGTGGTCAGCTAGCGCACCGACAAAGTAATGAGATTATAAAAAATGTTTGTTTATTTAATTCGTCGTTTACTTTTGGCTATACCAACGTTTCTAGGGATTACTCTAGTTACGTTTTTTATTATTAATGCGGCTCCTGGTGGGCCGATAGAGCAAAAATTACAAAAGCTTCGCATGGGCGGAGGCGGAGACGGCGGCAAAAGCACTCAAGTTTCTCAGGAGATTTTGGATGGTTTAGTAAAGCAGTATGGTTTTGATAAGCCGATTCATGAACGCTATTTCTTATGGCTAAAAAATATTTCTCGCCTCGATTTTGGAGAAAGTTTTGCTTACCAAGAACCTGTTATCGATATTATTTCTTCAAAATTTCCAGTCTCGCTTTCATTTGGTGTCGCTTCACTTATTTTGACTTATTTGGTTTGTATTCCACTCGGAGTAAAAAAGGCAATTAATGCTGGTGGTCCTTTCGATCAAATTAGCGGTGTGATTTTATATATTCTGTATTCAATTCCTCCCATCGTTCTTGGTATTTTTTTGATCGTATGGTTTGCCGGAGGCTCATACTTTGATTGGTTTCCGATAGGCGGAGTAAAGGCTGATGATTACGATTCGTTGACGACACTCGGCAAAATTGGCGATCGTGCCTATCACTTTGTCTTGCCATTGATTTGTTACATGATCGGAAGTTTCACGGAATTAACAATGTTAGTTCGAAACTCGATGTTGGACGTGATTAAATCTGATTACATCAGAACTGCTCGTTCAAAAGGTTTGGGCGATAACTTAGTTTATTATAAACATGCTTTGCGTAATGCCATGATTCCAGTTGCGACGGGCTTAGGCGGATTCTTGCGCGTGTTCTTGGCCGGATCTTTGATTATCGAAACATTATTCAATTTAGACGGTATCGGGTTATTAGGTTATACGTCTATCTTAGCTCGTGATTACAACGTGATTATGGGTTTAACGTTTATTTCTTCGTTGATGTTGTTGTTAGGTAATATTATTAGCGACGTGATTTATGTCATTGTAGATCCGCGAATAGATTTTAAGTAGGGATGAGTTTTGTGAATATTATTGAAGGCAAATTAATAACTAATGAACTCACTTTGAAACGATATCGTCGTTTTAAGCGTAATAAATTAGCCGTGTTTTCTACTTTGATGGTTTTGGCTCTTATATTTTTCAGTTTTACCGCTGAATTCTGGGCAAACAATAGACCTCATTTAATGAAATACCAGGGGAAAATTTATGTCCCGTTGATATTTGATTACCATCCAACTGAATTTGGGCGTGATGATATTTTCGTTATGGATTATCGCGCTTTGGAATTCCACGACGGGGACTGGGCGGCATGGCCTTTAGTTCAATGGGATCCATTTGAAAGTAATACGGTTGTAGATAAATATCCATCTCCGCCTTCAAAGTATAATTTAATGGGAACTGATGATCGTGGACGTGACGTGTTTACGCGCTTACTTTACGGGTTACGTTACTCATTAGTTTTTGCTCTTGGAGCTTGGTTTTTTTCATACTTTTTTGGAATCATCATAGGGTCGGTGACAGGATATTTTGGTGGAAAAGTGGACTTGATCGGTATGCGTAGCGTGGAAATCATTCAAACGATGCCGACCACTCTCATTTTGATTACGATTATTTCGATTTTTACTCCGAACTTGCTCGTACTGGTTATATTTTTGTCGTTGTTTGATTGGACTAAAATTGCGCTTTATATGCGGGCGCAGTTTTTACAATTAAGAAAGCGCGAATATGTCGAAGCGGCTCGTGCTATTGGTTCTTCGAATAGTCGAATCATCTTCAAACATATTCTACCTAATGCGATCACTCCCATTGTAACATTCTCGCCATTTGATATCGCGGCGAATATTTCAACCTTAGCTTTCCTCGATTATTTAGGTTTAGGTTTACGTGCACCGACGCCAAGTTGGGGTGAATTATTACAGCAAGCGCAGAAATACTTTACGACCGCCGAATGGCTGGTGTGGTATCCATCGATTGCCTTGATCGTGACATTGACTTTGTTGATCAATATCGGTCTGGCTGTACGTGATGCGTTCGATTCTAAATCGGCCGTCGGCTAACTACCAATATCCTGTTTTAACTTCGATATCTTCCGTAATAAAGACCTGACAGCAGAGACGCTGATCTTCAGGTCTTTTATTGCGGGTCAGTGTTTTAACTTCGAGTTCAGAGGGATTCAGTCGTGGAGTCATATCTACAGCGCATTTGGAACAAACGCCTTCGCCTAAACATGACGAGGCTACCGGGATCTGATTCTCGATTAGTAAATCCATCAGATTGGCATTTGGTTCTACAAACAAAGTTAAATTTTTCTGTGGGATAAAAACTTTGAACATCATTTATGCTATCATTGTGCGCAAAGCGTGGCTAGTCAATTGGCTCAGTTTATTGCCTCAAATGATGAGTTAGGATAGGCTTAAATCAGTTTCATTTTTAAAGGATATTATATGACTCAAGCCAAAGACACAGTTGAAAATCTTATTATTATTGGTTCAGGCCCGGCCGGCTTAACGGCGGCTATTTATTCGGCGCGCGCTAATCTTAAACCACTGATGATCGAAGGCGAAGAGGCCGGTGGTCAGTTGATGATTACAACCGAAGTTGAAAATTTTCCGGGCTTTGAACATGGTATCACTGGACCTGAATTAATTGCGGTTCAACGCAAACAAGCTGAGCGATTCGGTACGCGTTTTATTACTCGTAACGTCACTCAAGTTGATTTTTCATCTCGGCCATTTAAAGTTTTTGTGGGTGATCAATTGCATTTAGCCCAATCAGTTATTATTTCGACTGGGGCCAGTGCAAAATTATTAAATTTACCTTCAGAAAAAAAATACATGAGCCGAGGAGTATCGGCCTGCGCCACCTGTGACGGAGCTTTTTTTAGAAACGTTGAAGTCGGAGTTGTTGGCGGCGGAGACACCGCGATGGAAGAAGCGAATTTTTTAACACGCTTTGCCTCTAAAGTTTATATCATTCACCGTAGCGATAGTTTTAAAGCTTCTAAAATTATGCTCGAGCGCGCGCAGAAGAATCCAAAAATTGAATTCATCATGGATACAGTAGTCGAAGAAGTTTTAGGTGACGACAAATCGATGAATGCCGTGAAATTGAAATCAACTAAAACCGGTGCGATCACAGAAAAAAATCTTCAAGGTTTATTCATTGCCATTGGACATCAACCTAATACAAAATTATTTAAAAATATTTTAACTATGAATGATGTTGGATACTTAACGACTCGTCCAGGAACAACCTACACAAATATTCCAGGTATCTTTGCCGCCGGTGACGTGCAAGACGCTATTTATCGTCAGGCTATTACAGCTGCGGGCACGGGTTGCATGGCGGCGTTAGATGCTGAACGTTGGATGGATGCTGAAGGTCTTTCTCACTAAAAAATATTTACAATTTGAGATAAGGATTCAAAATGACTAAAAAATTTAGCACCTCAAGTATGATTCAGAAAATAGAAAAATTAACTAAACAGCGTATGTCCGCGCAACCGGTGGTTGAATTAGATCAATTTCGCGATGCCAAAAATAAAATGCGTCCGACTAATATTTTAGTGATCGAAGATGATGAAACTCAACGTTCATCTTTGAAGCGTATTTTAGAATCGGATGGTTATACGCCGAAATTAGCGGCCGATGCCGCGGAATTAACGCAGATCTTAGACGAAGATCATGAAATTCATTTTATTATTCTTGATGTGGGATTGCCTTGGATTAATGGTTTTGAATTAGCACAGATGATTAAAGATCACCGGGATCTTAAATCGATTCCACTTATTTTCTTGTCGGCGCAAGCTGAATCAAAAGATTTCGATGAAGCTCGCAATGTCGGAGCGGATGACTATATTAAAAAGCCATTCGATATTGATAAATTAAAAGCTCGCATTCGTGAACTGCTCAATCGAAAAGACTAATTGATATTAACTGGCTTTTTTTGCGACGTTTTTTTGGTTTTCAAGATATTCATTTAATAAAATAGTGAGACGATTTTTAGCTTGATCGCTGACGGCTTCAAATTGAATACGACGAGACACGCCATCACCAACCGTAATTCCTTTAACTTGAACTCGTGAATACGCAGCGTCTTTGGCATAACGATTCACAACCACCACATCAAAAACTTCACCGTAGTAATCAAAAGGTACATTGTCTTCTAACAAAGTTCCCGTTAATGAAATATTACGAGAGTAGCTTCTGAAAGTTTTCCCCACTTTTGAAATGAGTAAAATTTCGATTTTTAAATCATGACGTGTAGACCGATTCTTATAGTTTTCTTTGTCATTTAGTTTTTTAAAACTGAGGTCTTCTGGTGGTTTATGCTGACCGGATGTGATTTGGTCCATATCCAAATCTTTACCTTGTCCTGAGTGAGGGGATTCACTTTTGGCCTCCATGTCAGTACGAACATAAGTCACAGACTTTGTAATAGTCGCTTCGTTAACTTCAGGTTTTTTAGTCATATTAAAAATATTTGAAAAATTTTTATCGTTCGATTTTAAAAATTGACGAAGGGGTTGCCATTTTTCCCATGATTCAGTCCAAATGTAAAAACGATCCCAATCCTTTTCATGCATACGCATAATAGAATTTTGAACTTGCTCATCAGAAAGGGGTTGAGATTGTATTTTCGAGATACTATCTAACACGATCCATTGTTGCTTTTTTTTATTCGAACTCATGATTATTTATCGGATTAAGTACAGCAATACTTAAAAGGACTTAGGTCTAGCTCTGCATTTTTTCAGAGCTAGAATTATAATTTTAAACAGCTTGCAGTGTGACCGGGGCTGACTTCTTTGAGTTGCGGTGCTGTCTTTGTACATTCTTCCGTCGCGATCGGACAGCGTGGATTAAAATAGCAACCACTCGGTGGATTAATCGGAGAAGGGACATCACCAGTTAAAATGATACGTTGTTCACGTGGTTTTGGATCCGGTACAGGAATCGCAGAAAGAAGCGCCTTGGTGTAAGGATGTTTTGGATTACGATAGAGCTCTTCGGCTTTAGCGTATTCAACAATTTGTCCTAAGTACATCACAGCCACATGAGTTGAAACGTGTTCAACCACTTTTAAATCATGCGCGATGAAGACGTAGGTTAACCCCAGTTTTTTCTGAAGATCCATGAGTAAATTAATGACCTGAGCTTGGATGGAAACATCCAGTGCTGATACCGGTTCGTCACAAATAATGAGTTCTGGATTCACTGCTAGGGCACGAGCAATTCCGACTCGCTGACGTTGACCTCCAGAAAATTCATGGGGGTAGCGGCTTAAATGTTCCGGACGTAAACCGACAAGATTCACTAATTCATTAACACGTTCTTTTCGTTCTTGTTCTGTTTTATACAGATTATGAATAATCAACGGTTCTTCTAAAATAGATCCGATCGTCATACGAGGATTCAAAGAAGCGTAGGGATCTTGAAAGATGATTTGCATTTTGCGGCGTAGCACTTTGAGCTCTTCACCTTGAAGATCTGTGATGTCTTGATTATTGAATATAATTCTTCCGCTGGATGGTTCGATGAGTTTAATGAGGCAACGACCTAAAGTGGATTTGCCGCAGCCTGATTCTCCGACTAAGCCCAGCGTTTCGCCTTTTTTTAAAGTGAATGAAATATTTTGAACTGCTTTTACCGCCGCGATTTCTTTCGACAAGATTCCGCCATGAATAGGAAAGCGTTTCACAATGTTTTCGGCTTTTAATAAAATATTATTTTCCATATTGACTTACGCTCCCGCGATCGGGTTGAAACAAGCGACTTTATGGATACCACGCAAGTTTTCTAAGTTAGGTTCTTGTTGTGCGCAGATGTCCGTTGAAAATTGACAGCGATCACGGAAACGGCAGCCTTTCGGCAAACTGTATAGGCTTGGAACTAAACCGGGAATTGTATTTAATTGTTCTAAGCGATGCCCTGTTTCAAAGTGAGGAATCGAATCGAGTAAGCCTTTGGTGTAAGGATGTTTCGGTCGATAAAAAATATCTTCCACGGTACCGTATTCAATGACTTTACCGGCGTACATAACTAAAACATCTTGGCACATTTCGGCCACGACACCTAAATCATGTGTGATTAAAATCATTCCCGCTTCGAATTCTTTTTGAACTTTTCTCATCAGATCAAGAATCTGAGCTTGAATAGTCACATCTAAAGCTGTGGTTGGTTCATCTGCGATCAAAAGTTGCGGATTACAGCTCATGGCCATGGCGATCATGACACGTTGGCGCATACCGCCTGATAATTGATGAGGGTATTCATGATATCTTTTTTCTGGAGCTGGAATACCGACTAAACGAAGCATGTCGACGGCTTTAACTTTGATGTCTGCTTTTGATAATTGAGGGTTGTGTAAAATAATACTTTCTGAAACTTGATCACCAATCGTAAACACCGGGTTCAGTGAAGTCATAGGCTCTTGAAAAATCATGGCAATTTGATTGCCTAAGATTTGTTTCATTTCATTCTCAGATTTTTTAAGAAGATCGCTTTCCTTAAAAAAAACTTCGCCTTGAACTGTTTTTCCGGGTTTTTGAAGAAGGCGCATGATCGATAAAGCCGTTTGTGATTTTCCACAACCCGATTCACCGACGATACCTAAAGTTTGTCCTTTTTTAACTCTAAAACTGACGTCATCAACAGGATAAATGGTGCCGTCATCAGTAATGTATTGGGTACGCAGATTTTTGACTTCGAGTAGGGTTTCAGACATTTTGAAAATATACTGATAATGAACCCTTTCAGCAATTGGAAATCTTAAAAAACTGCGGTATTTTCACTCTATGAGAAAAGCCATACCCGCATCGTATCAGTATATAGAGTCTCAAATAAAGTCTGAGGGTCACGATAAGCTTAAGGCTCGTGAATTTTCGAAACAAATTGGCTTAGAGGCCATTTCTATTTCGCCTACAGAAGCTCACCTTATGTGCTTTATGGCGGCTCTGGTTCGGCCCAAGAAAATCGTCGAGATTGGAACCTTAACGGGACTTTCAAGTTTATACTTTATTGAGACATTAGGCACAGATGGAAAACTTTGGACTTTTGAAAAGTCTACAGAACATGCCGCTTTAGCTAGCCAAAGTTTAGCCGAATTTATTCAGTCCGGCCAGTGTCAGATCAAGCTCGGTGATGCCGTCGAACAATTGCCGACGATTGAAAAAGAAGGTCCCTTTGATGTGATTTTTATCGACGGGAACAAAGCCGCTTATTTTGACTATTGGGTTTGGGCTAAGAATAATATTCGTTCCGGAGGACTTATATTTATCGATAATGTTTTCTTAGCCGGAGCGGTTTGGGGTGATATGTCTTTGCAGCGTTTTAGCGATAAGCAAATCTTCAATGTTAAAAAAATGACGTCAGAGATTATGGCTCATCAAGATTTTACCAGTTCATTTGTGCCGACCACTGAGGGTTTGCTTATGGCTTGTAAAAAATAATTTATTTGCTAAGCAACTTTTTGCGAAATCCGGCCTGTTGCTTAATTAGCCCTGAAAATAATACTTTCAAGTTGTACGGATTGTGTGAAATATGTTCGAAGTCGCCGACTTGTATTTCAGTAACGATCTGGTCTTGATGCAAAATAGTCTCACAGCTGATATGTTTAATAACTTTTTTACAATAAAATAGCATTTGTGGATTCAAGCTTTTTCTTACGGTGGCTAAGAAAATTTTTTTTGAGTTTGCGATATAAATTAAATCATCTTGTCTCAGACAGTCTTCAAAAATCACAGACATTTTTTTACTATAAATACTGATTTGATCGAGATGTATTTCGTATATAAAAGGTATGTTTTTTTTAGCTACTAAATATTTAAAATTTTTATATAAAAAAAGTCGATGACCAAGCAAAAAATGAGAGAATTTTTCTAGATTTAAACATAATAAAATAAAGGTCAAAGTACTTAATATGAGTAGTACTGATCCAGCTACGTAGTTGTTTGCTTGTAAAAAATTAATACTGAAATAAATAGTTGCACAGGAAAAAACAGACAACACACTAATGCCAGTCAGATTTTTTTTAGAATAAAAATAGTATGTTAATAGATACTGAATAGAAATAAAGTATGAACATATAAAACTGAAAATAATAAGTTTTTCATTTAGGAAATGACTTGTCATTTTGTTAACTATTGCTATCTGAGCATAAAGAACAATCAGTGCTAAAAATAGGGGTATCAATATTCGTCTTAAATATTTAGTCATAAGTGAGCTGTATTTATCTGTGTCGTACTTGATAAAATCTTGAAGCAATAGACCTGACAAACGCGAATTAATAATAACTGACAACAAAACAAAAACTGTAGAATAGGGCACGTTGTTAATAAACTTAAAACGAACTAAGCAGAAGTAAAAAACCTCAGGCAAAAGTATGGTAACTGATATTAAGAATGATTTAGATAATAAATTTTTCCCCATCTTTTTTAATCCAATAAGATTATAGTTTTCAACTAATCGTGATTTAAATTCTTTTTGATAGAAAAAATATCTTACAAAGGAAGATATTGTTACTTGAACTCCAAAGACGATTGGAATTGACCAAAAAGCATAGATATTCCAAAGAACTATTTGTAGTACAACAGACAAAAATGTAAACGTTATGACAATGGGAACATTAACAAAAACACGTTTATGGGCATAGATGTGAGCGTGCATATATTTCAAGTAAATAACTGCGAAAATCTGTATTATAAATACAGCACTGACTAGGCTATATACACTGATATGTTCGAAAACGATAAGACCGTTGCGATAGAGAGTAAATCCAACAGCAGAGGCCACAATTAAAGCGTAGATTAGTGCTACTTTTTTATCCACAAGAATCGGCGTTTTAGATATGTTAAGTCGATCTTTTTGAATCGCTACAATGAAAAACCAAAATGCTTGTGAAAGCCAAAATACAAGCTGTTCGTACATAATAATTGTCGTTGTATAAAAGCTTGTATAGTCATCTCCTAGGAAAATGTTTTTTATAAAGAAAAAAATATAAAACAATGAGGCCGTTAAAATAAAATATCTAAAACGATACCACACGTAGCTGTAAAAACCTGACCCTATTAATGCGGCTTCTAAATTCGGTGTGAATTTTATTTTTTGGAATATTTTATTGATTTTTTTTACTAAAGTAGTCATTTTTGTATTTTTCAATAGATCGAAGTTTGTATTTTGTTCTTAGTTTTCGGTACTCATTATTTCTGAAATTTTTCTTTGATCTTTTGTTATATTTTCCGGCCAATATTTCAAAAGCAATGTCATAGTCAATTTTATTTAAAACACTGTGATCGCTGATTAATTTTAAAATTTTATCTAAGTAAAGTAGGCTTTTTTCTGATTTTAGATTTAGTAATTGATTAAATTCACTCACAATATTTTTTATATGAGTTTCATCCTCGGTTTGATCAAGTCTTTTAACTTCCATATTATTTTTATAATTTTTTAAAATTGACCTAATTTCTTTAAAAATGTTTTTATATTTTTCTGAAGTAAGTTCAATTCCGGTATTAAAATTAATTTTCATTCCTAAATATTCAAAATAAGTAGATCGTCTTGTTTTATTTAGATTTTCAATAGGAACGCCTGCGGAAGTTA
>CALMPX010000330.1 GCA_937871355.1 uncultured Bdellovibrio sp. | reverse complement strand
TATTACCTGTTAATTTGTTAGGCTTAATTCGTAATCCCGAAATTTTAGCCGGATCTATTTCGACTAAGAAGCTACAACAGATAGAAATTAAATCTGTTTTTGGCCAGTATGAATCTGTTTGGGAATGTCAAATTTCGGATTTTTAAAAGCTAGTTATCAAAAAATGTAGAATCAATAAAAATGAGTGGGTGTAGCAAATTGGTCGACCCATTGTACAGTCCCCAGGCGTTGTTATAGGCCAAATTCATAGATAAGCGATTTATATTACTTTTGTACGCTGACTTCATAACAGAATAAAGTAATTTATTTTTTTCCTGTGATAAATCTAAATCATTAGCGTGAGTAAAAAGTAAATACTGCAAAAATAAATCATCAGTACAAATTTTGAGATCATCTTTGGTGATTTTATATCGAACGTTCAAGGCCACGCAGGAATTATTTTGCAAAATTTCTGTTCTCAATTTTAAGAGCTGATCATCTGACTTTCGTGATATTTTTTGACGATTAGATTTTTGCAGAACATAATAAACAAGTGGATTTTGTTCGTCGACAGACTGTTGTAAAATGGCCTCTTTAGAGCTGACCAGCGTCCAGTAGTCTAAGTTCAGCTTCGTGAGTGAATCAAAAGCAAGTAGTGATTCATTCGATTGAGAATTCATAGCCATAGACTTGTTTTCTAAGGCCAGAACATAATCCAAATATATTTTTGAATCACTGGTATTTTCATTTTTATGCTGAGATAAATCTGTTAATTCTGATTTGTCTGAAATCGTATTAAAAATTTCAAAATTTGATTCATTAGTTTGAATGAAATTGTAATTACTGTGTAAAACTGAAAATCGATGTTGGGTAAAACTAAGTGGAAAAGTTTTAGTTGATTGAACCAATATAGGACGATCTACAATTTTCTTCATTTCAAAACTGTTTTGTGTTTTCCAAATGTCGGCTAAATTGATAACAGGAAATAATTCCGTCGTATTCGAGCAGGTGGCTATGATACAGCGAAGTGTATAGCCTAAATCAGTCAGACTAATGCGAAGATCATTTTTCCAGTTAATGCCTTCGTCGCCTTTTTGTCGTGGAAGCTTAATCAAGGTCGCCACATTGGTGTTTTCGCTATGTAGGTTATTTGATGCATTCAAATTATAGCGATTAAAGCGATTTGATCCATTCAGTCCGACCACGATCACATAGGTGTTTTCCCAAAGTCCTTTATTTTTCATATCTAAGAAAAATTGATGTAACTTTTCATCTAATTTTTCAAAACCCGATTGATCCGTTTCGCTATTTGATAATCTATTTAATTCTGAATTATAGATGATGGAAAAAAAGGGATGGCTATTGCCTGCACCGGAATAATTAATCCACTGAAAAAAGTTTTGAGCCTGTTGTTTGAAATCTTGATCATATTCGTTGGGAAGTGAGGCAATCGAATCATCAAATAAATCAAAATAATCCGACAAACCTGTTTTTTTAAGAATAAAGGGGCTGCCAGAGAAAAATGAAGTTACATAATTATTGTCTTTTGCGATTTTTGCGGCAGAAGTCATTTGCGGATGAACACGATCAAAGCTGCGGTAGAGTTTGTGCTTGAACGGATATTCGCCTGTGAGCAAAGAGCCCATAGCTGCGGCCGCTTGTGTTGAAGTGGTGTAGCTGTGCGTAAAGCGAATAGATTGTTTACAAAGAAGAGCTAATCCCGATTTTTCTACGTTCGATTCTTCGGTGCAGGTCACCATATCGCTGGATAGTTTATCTAATGCAATGACCAGAACCGAAGGCCTGTTATTCTTCTGGCAAGAAGTCCAGGCCAGAGTTTGAAGGATAAATAAAATGTAATACACTCGTCTCAAGCTATGCATAATACTAAGAGGATATATTAAAGGAGATTTCATGTTAACTGAAAAGATTTTTGCTTTGGCTCATTACGCAGATGATGTGGTGCTTATCGTGCTTGTGATTATGAGCGTAGTGTCAATTGCCATGATATTTGAAAGATATATGGCCCTTAAAAAAGTAAGTGGCGAAAGCGATCGTATTCGCGCGCGTATTAAGATGGCTTTACAAAATGGATCAGTTCAAGATTTTGAAGACATCGCTAAAGATCCAACATCATTAGAAGGACGTGCCGCAGGACATGCCATGAAATATTTGAAAGCTCACGGTGAAAAAGGAATAGAAGACGTTTTCAATAGTTTTGTTTTAACTGAAAAATCAGAATTAGAAAAATTCCTACCGGTCTTAGCCACGATTTCGTCGAATGCGCCATTCATCGGATTATTAGGAACAGTCTTAGGGATCATGAAAGCGTTTAATGATTTAGCGGTGACTCAAAATGCGGGACAACAAACCGTCATGTCGGGTATTTCAACGGCATTAGTCGCGACAGCAGCTGGCTTATTCGTGGCGATTCCAGCCAGTATGTTTTACAACTATTTTACGCGCAAAGTGAAATCAACTTTAAACAGCATCGAATCTGTTAAAGATTTAGGTTTAGCTTACGCCAAAATGAAGGCGTAAATCATGGCATTCAAAAATGATGCAGGCGACGACCTGCAATCCGACATCAACGTCGTTCCCTTAGTCGATATTATCCTGGTGGTGTTGATCATCTTCATGGTGACAGCTCCAATGATCATGAAGCCATCGATTAACGTGAACTTACCCAAAGCCGCTTCTGGTGATGCAACAACACCAAGTAAGCTGAACATCGCTATCGCAGCTGATGGCCGCGTGGTGCTCGATGGAAAAGACGCCAGCGATGATGAGATCGCTAAAGCGGCCAAAGATGAAGTCGGAAAAAATCCAGATATCCAAGCGATTATTTCGGCGGATAAAGACGTGCCTCATGGACGTGTGGTTTCGATCTTAGATATTGTGAAAGGTTCTGGAGTTAAAAAATTCGCGATTAGTATCGATAAGAAATAATTAATTTATTTTTCTAAATTGCTTGTGGCCTAAGGCGATCAAGGCGCGAAGAGCTTCAGCATCTGAACTGAGATTCAAAACACTTTTGACTTCTTGGATCGCTGTTAACGAAACGCTATCCAATTCATTGAATGATGTAGGCATAATAGAAGTCGCTTTAGCGGCTGACGGTGTAGCAGCAGCATTTTGCTGAGACGCTGTTCCCGGAAAATCACTCATCATGGTCGCTAAAGATTTTAATTCTTGTTTGAAATTTTGAATGCTAGGCGCTTCTAATGAGGCTTCCCCATTTCGCTGAGCTTTGAGGTACAGGCTCACGAGCATTTCTTGCGTCGAAGCCATTTCCTTGATGGAAGGGCTTTGATTCAATAGCCAAGAGTAGGCTTTTTGCAAAGTCTCTTTGGTATAAGCTTGGGGTGGAAGTGGATTCATTGCCATGGAGGTGACAACGCTAACTGAAAAATGAATTTTCAGTCAATCATGATATTTTATTTTTTCACGAGAAACTTTTTTTCAAAAAAGTTACGAAAAATTGCGCAGATTACAAAAGTCTAATTAATCATCAGACTTCTGTAATGCATACTCTTTCGCCACGATTCCATACTTCTCAATTTTGCGTAATAAAGTCTTTTTGGGGATGTTGGCGTGGATGGCTGTTTGATTGATACGCCCCTTAAAAGTCTTCAAAGCTTTGATAATGAACTGTTTTTCGAACTCTTCTTTTTGTGCATTAAAATCGAGAGCAGAATTGGTTGATGCTACAAAAGGAATT
>CALMPX010000329.1 GCA_937871355.1 uncultured Bdellovibrio sp. | reverse complement strand
GATACATTTTAGTTTAGGTAAAAAAAGAGATAGGCACATTAAATGTGCCTATCTCTTTTACTTATTAACAATGTATGTTTACTATTTTGGATCTTCAGATGGCATCGCTTGCGCCTCTTCTGAGTGTACTAATTCAAGTTGACATGCTCCAACCTGGTTGGAAGGACTACAAAAAGCATCTCCTTGCAGAACATTACTGGTCACTATAAATTGACCGTTATTGACTAACACATCTCTAGAGTCATTGAATGTAGCAACCGTACCGGCCGTAATTGCAGAATGGAAAGTCCCAACTGGTAATAATGGATTGCTAAAGATTTCAAAGTCAGCACTAACAGCTGTGTTAAATGTCACCAAAAAGCCTGTTTCCTGAGGTATTCCAGCGAAATCAATAACACCGGTTTGGCTTAAATCAAATAGCGGAGTCTCATCTAAGGCTATAACAATGTGACCCGTTTCACCATCTTCACTTAACTTCACTTGTTTAACCTCGTAGCTGCCATCTTTATTAGATATAAACTGTCCGTCAACTCGATCAACAGCTAAACTTAATGTTTTATTTGCGTCTAAAACTTCGCCTTGACCTAAAACCTGATTAATAAAATTAGTTTTAATATCCACGTCTAAATTTTTTAATCCAGCTAAACTCGTACTAAATCCTCCGTTTTGTTCGTCTGGAGTATAAATAAAGTTTACATTTCCGCTATGATTTAGACTAGCTTGTGCTATTCCGTCATCGGCGAGAACTATATTTTTTAATTCGACACTTTGGAAATTGATACCATTACCACCTGCATAGCCTTGCAGTTTAAATTTACTTGCAGAAAGTTGCGTTTGTACAGCCGTTGGACTTAGTGGCAACGAGGCCAAATTTCTTAATGCCGCTGTTGGTGCTTTTAACACTAAATTGTTTATATTTAATGTTGTAACGCCGTCACTTGCTGCAGATAAAGAATCATCTTTAGATAAGGCGACTCTGTAATCACCTTGTAAAGCCGAATCGACTAGATCCGTATTTACATTCAGTGTGATGTTCACATTATTATTTAAAATCTGTATAAGTGGTGATTCGTTAAATTTCGCTGAAAAGCTTGTCGGTAAAGAAGCATGCAGTAAGGCCGCTTGGTTTCCGTCAATTTTCAAGCTGACAGTATCAAACTGTAACGTTTGACCTGAAATCGTTTGAATCAGTGCTTTTAAAGTTAATTCACCACTTAATTTGTTATTTTCAAATACGACACTTGAACCTGTCGGACTTAGACCAGCTGGTAGTGATAACTTAAGACCATCCATTTTCCATCCAGCGCTCACAATTTGATTAATCTCATCAGCGTTTAAACTGAATACCATTCCAGCCGGAAGCTTGACATAAACATCTTCACTATTAATTTGGACCGTATGTTCAATTTTTTCTGTAATTTCAAATTTGACTATATTGTTAGAAGTACTAACAGTTTCAACGCTCAATTTGATTTTACCAGCGTCGGGAATAAACGAAGCCAGTTCCGGACTAGCATCTTTAAACAACGCGCTCAAATTAGCCGAACCCACGATACTATGAATAGCTCCGATATCTAAAGAAAAATCGACTTTGTCTGTATCGTAATTCATTTCAATCAACTTATAATATCCAAGAATCCAAGCCACATTTCCTTTTACATCAGAGTAAACTCTTTGCTCGATTTTTAAATTTTGAGAAATGGTATTACAGACTTCTGTATCGCTCGTGTCTAAAAATTTACAAACCTCTTCCGAAGTCATTGAGTACGTAACACTTGCCTCCGAACCTCCAGCGCCTACAACGGGGTTAGACAAGGTCTTGTCTAAGACACCTCGAATCGCAGTAACTGCTTCGTTAGAATCAAGGATACCTTCACCAGCCAAAGACGCACATGGAGAATAAACTAATGCGGCAACGACAATAGATTTAAATAGTGATTTAATCATATTATTGTCCCCCACCGTTGATGACGCTATTTACATTATTTGAAGCGCTATTCACACTGTTGCTCGCGCTATCTACAGCACCACCAGCTGCGTCCATAGCTTGTTTTTTAGCAATTAGAGCACCTGTCGCATCGATTTTTAGCGCTTGATCCCCGCCAACTGCGCATCCAGACAAAATCGCCAGGCCTAAGGCCAAGACTGATTTTAAAATTATTAGCTTAAATTTACTCATACACCCTCCAGTTACGTACTTTATTTCTGTTGATTTACATATCGGCGGGGATCGTCACAAACTTTAGTCTTGGTCCATAAATATAGATTTTGAATCAAAATGAAACGGATTTTTGTAGGGATAGATTCTTTTTATATTTTTTTCTGATTAGATCGCGACAACTTACAGACTCGACACTGTTTCAAATTGAGCAAACCCTTCACTCAACTTTTGGCCATTCAATAAAACGACGTACTCAATTGGGAAAGCCTTAACCAACATAGCGCTTACACCACAATACTTCGTCTGCGACAACTTAACAGCCTCGACGTAAATATCTTTATCTACACTTCCTGTTAATAAAAAAGTGACTACAGCCTTTTTGAAAACAACTGGATATCCTCCTTCAGAGGTCGTGATATCAACGGTGACTTCAAAAGTTTCATAGGACTGTTTATGCTTTTTAAGCCACGCAAGTACGTCCATAGCCGTACATCCTCCAAGACCAGAGGCCACAAGTTCTTTTGGTGTCATTGCTTGGCTTTGTCCGATCGGTGCCTTCGCATCCATTTCAACAGTGTTGCCGGCCGCCTCTGAAGTAAACTTCATCCCTCCGGTCCATTTTAAATGAGTTTTCATATTATTTCTCCTTTTCGACTTGTCGACCATGGGACTTTGCAATCATCACAGTCATACGTATATTAATTAAAATAAATCTGATCATTTGCCACGGCAAAAAAGAACGTAAAAATAATGTTGTTCGATTAGGACGAGCTGCTAAGTAATTTTTTGCTTCATAGATTTTCATATTATATCCTTTGATTAATTATTCAGGAATGATCCACCAAAATGGCAATGCTTTCGCTTTGTAAATAAATGCGTAATGCAATAATTTTTTAATCCAATGTCCAGACAAACCAATTTCACCCGTCGTATGGGTTAAGCTACGACCAACCCCAGGATATTTTTTAAAATCAGGAACAATTGGATACATGGTCATCGACACAGCACTTCCGTTCAGCATACTAAATCCCGCCGAAGCTACACAAGCCGCACCTAAATCAGCCATTGATGATTGATAAGTTGGCTGTTTTGAATCCGTATTTACCATGTCCACAATTGATTGCGCGACTGTTCGTCCCATAATTGCAGAAGGCATGCCCGTTCGTGGCGGTGCCGGGGCAATTACAGTCCCATTTTTACTTTTCATAGGTTTTGAAATCTGATGCGGAGGCGCAAACGCTATACC
Organism: uncultured Bdellovibrio sp.; assembly: GCA_937871355.1. Taxonomy (GTDB): domain Bacteria; phylum Bdellovibrionota; class Bdellovibrionia; order Bdellovibrionales; family Bdellovibrionaceae; genus Pseudobdellovibrio. The sequence continues at coordinate 1,489 of CALMPX010000329.1, read as the reverse complement.
GATGGCAAACATATTTTTGAATCGTGTTTGATATGTCTTTGGCCAATCCTCTGGAAGCCAGTTTTCATAAGTTTTGACAGTATAATCCGCGTCGACTTTCATAAAACCACCGGCATTAAAAATTTGTGTCGATACATCGACTCCTGATTGATCAAAAACCTTCAAAGGCACACCGGTAAATGGTGGCAACAACATTGCAAAATCATAGGATAACGTTGAACGCTCACCATCAAGAGTTTCGTATTCCAAAGTTTTTTCATCAATCTTGTGAACATGAGCTCCTAAAATCCAATCCACTCCGCGCTCAACAAATAATGATTCAGCCAATGTTTTACTTGGAGTAATAAAACCACCCATTTCAAGATTTAATCCACCAACACCGAAGTCTCCGAGTTCAGCTTCATTTGTTAAAAATATAATTCGTGCCTTATCGCGAACGCCACGACGTCGCAGTTCAAATTCTAAGTTAAAAATGTATTCAAAAGCCGCACCTTCACAAGTACACATACCGTGACCTGTCCCAACAACGAGAGTTTTATTATGACCACGCTTCATCTCTTCGACCAAGATATCCAAAGCTGCTGAAGTTTTTACTGCGTGCTCAACAGTACATACTGACTGGGTATGTCCACCATGAGGACCTAATCCAGGAGTAGCTGCAAAATTCAACTTTGGTCCCGTGGCGTTTACAATATAATCACACTCGATATCATAAAACTGATCAGAACTTGTCGATTGGACTTTAATAAACGGTTTAGATTGATTTAAACCCTCTGGATATATTTCAGTGCATTTTGCCTGATGAAAAATGATTCCTTGTTTTTTATATATGGGGGCTATTTCAAAAGTGACATCGCTTGAACTCATTTGACCTACACCAACCCATATATTAGACGGTATCCAATTCCACATTTTATTAGGGCTTACGACAATGACATCGTGCTCTTTCGACAATTTTTGACGAAGCACTAAAGCCGCTGTATGCCCTGATATACCGGCTCCGATTATAACGATTTTCATAAAACCCTCCATTAATTTGACTGCATATCAAACACAATACGCCTTAAAGAAAACTCTTGCAATCTATTTAAAAGTGCGTTAGTTTATATATATACGAACTAATAGACTTAAGGAATACTATGGCTAAAAAATCACAATCTAAAACAATTTACGAACTTCAAGCTGATATATGCAGTGCTTTAGCTCATCCCGTTCGCCTTCATATCTTAGACCTTTTATCTGACGACGAAAAAACCGTTGGCGACCTACTTGAAATTTTAAAAATTCCTAAAGCGAATTTGTCACAACATATTGCCGTACTTAAAGACGCCGGAATTCTTAAAGCCCGAAAAGAAGGTTTGTATAGTTACCTAAGTCTAAGCATACCTAAAATTAAAGAGGCCTGTTCGCTGGTGCGATCTGTTCTTATCGACAAAATTTCCAATGAGGAAAAACAAAACTCAAATCTTATTAAAGAACTTAAAGGTAA